>JAQUHN010000107.1 GCA_028683555.1 Geobacteraceae bacterium
CTGTTGTTCTTGACCCGCTCATCTTCGGCCATTACCATAACCTGGTCGAAGAAGGCATCAACCGCGCCGCGCAGGCCTGCTATTTCGGTAAGCGCCGCAAGGTAGTCGCCGGTCGCAATCTTTTCGCGGGCAATCAGGGAAACGGCTGCAAAGGCTTTGGCAAGTTCCCGTTCCGCCTCCTCCTGGAAAAGAGCGCTGTCCACAGGAACGTCGAGGCCCTGTTTGACGATATTGCAGACCCGCTTGAAGGCCACGGCCAACGGCTCGAAATCCGGCCGTTGCTTGAACTCCGCAAGGGCCGCTATCCGCGCCGTGGTATCATTCAGGTTGTCGAACGATGCCGCAACAGCAGCCTCGACGGCATCAGCGGGATACCGGCCGGTCATCAGGTTGACATAGCGGCCGCGGAAGAATTCCAGTACTTCGGCCCGAATCGTGTCAAAGTCCCGGGTCAGCTTCTCCTGCAGCAGCTGCAGTGAGTCGTTGACGAGCGAGGGAAGCGAAAGATCATACCCACGATCCAGGATTATGGCGATAATGCCGATGGCAGATCGTCGCAAAGCATAGGGATCGGCCGTTCCGGAAGGAATGAGCCCAACGCCGAAGCAACCGCAGATGGTATCGAGCTTATCGGCAATGGAGACGAACGCACCGATATCGGTTGAAGGAAGCTCGCCCCCGGCCTGGGTCGGAAGATAGTGTTCATGGATGGCACGGGCCACTTCGGGGTTTTCACCGGCGATGAGGGCGTATTCCCGTCCCATGACGCCTTGCAGCTCAGGAAATTCCCCGACCATGCCGGTTACCAGGTCGGCCTTGCAGAGGTATGCGGCACGGGCTACCTGGTCGGAGAGCGTCGGAGCCAACGCAGCAGAAAGTCCTCCCGCGAGTTTACGGAAACGCTCCATTTTTTCATAGGAGGTGCCGAGCTTTGCCTGGTAAACAACCCCTTTCAGGCCGTCCACTCGCTCTTCCAATGAGGTCTTTTTGTCTTCTTCGAAAAAGAAGCGGGCATCGGAAAGGCGGGCTCGCAACACGCGCTCGTTGCCGCGTGTCACCACCGCCGGATCTTCCGCAAGGGTGTTGTTGACGGTAATGAAGTGAGGCAGCAGTTTTCCATTCTCGTCCACCAGCGAGAAGTAGCGCTGATGTTCCCGCATGGAGGTAATGAGCACCTCTTTCGGAACCTGGAGGAAATCTTTCTCGAAGGTACCGCAAACCACGCTCGGGTATTCCACCAGGAAAGCAACCTGCTCTACCAGTTCCTCGTCGGGCAGTACCCGTCCGCCCACGGCACGGGCCGCCTGTTCAACCTCGCGGCGGATGATCTCCTTGCGCTTCTCAGGATCGGGAATAACGAAATGACGCTCGCACTCCTCGAGATAGTGGGCAAAGTCTCGCACCGGGAAAACCGTGTTCGCCATAAAGCGGTGCCCCCGGGAGGCACTGCCGCTCTTTACCGAACCGAACGAAAAGGGGACCACCACACCGTCAAACAGGGCGACGATCCAATGCATCGGCCGGGCAAAGCGCACATCCAGATCTCCCCAGCGCATGGACTTGCGGAAAGGGATGGCAGCGATGAGCCGAGGGAGGATTTCGCTGAGGATTTCAGCCGTGGGGCGACCAATGATCCGCTTCGTGACCGAAACATAGTCGCCCTTTTCCGTAGTTGCCACGACCAGGTCCGCCACGTCAACCCCCTGACCGCGGGCAAAACCTTCCGCAGCCTTGGTGGGATTGCCGTCAGCATCAAACGCAACTTTTCGGGCAGGCCCCAGGGCGGTTACTTCCGCATCGGGCTGCCGTTCGTCGACCCCCTGTACCAACAGAGCCAGTCGCCGCGGAGTGGCAAGGGTCCGCACTTCGCCAAAAGAAAGCCGAGCAGACTCGAATTCTTTGCGGATGATGCTTTCCATATCAGCCTGGGCCTTTGGCAGAAAGGCGGCAGGAATCTCTTCGGTGCCGATTTCAAGGAACAGTTCTTTCGCCATGTTACCGACCCCCTTTCAACAACGGGAAGCCGAGTCTCTCCCGAAGCGACAGATACCCTTCGGCGCAGAGACGGGCGATATTGCGAACCCGGCCGATATAGGAGGCGCGCTCGGTTACCGAAATGGCACCACGAGCATCCAGCAGGTTGAATGCATGGGAACACTTCATTACGTAGTCATACGCGGGAAGAACCAGCCCGCCTTCAGCAAGGCGGATACATTCCTTCTCGTACATGGTAAACAGCCTGAGCAGCATGTCGATGTCGGCCTCTTCGAAATTGTAGCGGGAAAACTCCACTTCGGACTGATGATGAATATCGCCGTATTTGACCCCTTTTACCCACTCCAGGTCGTAGACGTTGTCCACCCCTTGCAGGTACATGGCGATGCGCTCGCAGCCGTAGGTAATCTCCGAGGAAACCGGTTTCAGGTCTATCCCGCCGGCCTGCTGGAAGTAGGTAAACTGGGTAATTTCCATCCCGTCAAGCCACACTTCCCAGCCGAGCCCCCAGGCGCCCAGGGTCGGCGATTCCCAATCGTCTTCCACGAAGCGGATATCGTGCTGATTCGGATTGATGCCAAAGGCTTTGAGCGAATCGATATACAGCTCGAGGATATTCAGCGGGGAAGGCTTCATGATGACCTGGAACTGGTAGTAGTGCTGAAGCCGGTTCGGGTTTTCCCCGTAGCGACCGTCCGTTGGCCGGCGCGACGGCTCTACATAAGCGACATTCCAGGGCTCCGGCCCGAGAACGCGCAGGAAGGTGGCGGGGTTGAATGTCCCGGCCCCCTTTTCCACATCATAGGGCTGCTGAATGATGCACCCCTGCCCTGCCCAGTATCCCTGCAGGGAAAGAATCAGGTCTTGAAAGGTCAAAATGTTTCCTCCGGCGCTTCACGTACGTAACAATTTAGAAATCACGAGTCTTTACTGCGGCAGCCAAAGTTTCAGTATAACTAAAACTTTGGAGACTCGCTAGATTACCCGTAACTCCCTTTCGTGTCAAGGATTATTGGCTTTTTTTACTTTTAGTGAACTCCCAGCACTTGCTGCAGAAACTGGAGGGAATGGAGTGGACGCGTCAGGTGCGAGGCAACAACTGCATCCAGGACCGCACCCGCTTCGCGTAGCGAGTTTTCAGAAAAACGTATCGCGCCGAACCGGCCCGTTGCCATGGCCTTTTGCAGCAGGGTCCGGGCCTCCTGACCTAGCGGATAGCCGCTCGTTCCGCAGTCACTACAGAAAGTTTCTCCCGCCGACGTACAGTAGATCGTACCCGACGAAGAGCGGACAGAAGTCCCGCACCGGGAGCATGTCTCGAAGGAAAGGCGGTAACCGAGAATCTTGAGCAGGTTCACTTCAAAGAAACGGCGGTCATCTGCGCCGGCAGGAAAGGCATCGAGCTGTTCGAGATAGGAGACAAGCAGGCGAAACAGTCGCTGATTGCCCATGGCCTCGGGCAGCAGTCGATCTACCACCTCGCAGGCATAGCCGGCATAGCCGATTTTCAGCAGGTCATCGCGGATATGGGGAAAAACGGTAACGATTTCGGTGGTGCGGAGACTGGAAAGACCTTCTTTTAAAACCAGTTGAAGGTGCAGGCGGGCAAAGACCTCAAGGGCACCGCTGAACCGCTTGACACTCTTTTTGCCATGGCGTGCTATCGCGCGAATCTTGCCATGCTCATGTGTGAAAAGCGTGACAATCCGGTCGCTCTCGCCATAATCCATCGCGGCAAGCACAACAGCTTCGCATTCTGTTGCCTGCATGCCGGGCTCCTACCTGTCGCCGAAACAATCAGTCGGCCCGAGCCCTGCCACAGACGACCGAACGGCCAGCCAGCCAAACCGGCCGGTGCAGGTCACCTGGTCCCCAGCTTTCTCAGGGCAATACCGAGATACTTGTTCAGGGGATGGCTTCGCGCAAGACCAGGAAAAAGGGGATCTTTCCGTTCACCGAGCAGAGTGAGCTCCCGCAGCAAGGAAGAATTTTCCTCGCACTGTAACCCCTGGCGCAGGATAGCCAGTGCCTTATTTCTTTGCCCGGCCATTACATAAACACGCCCCAAGTGGAGATAGTGCAGGGAATTGGCGGGGTCTGTTGCCAAGGCCTCCTTGCAGAGAGAGATTGCATCGGGATACTGGGCGCGGACCTTTGCCAGGCAGTAGCCAAGATAGGAACAGCAGAGAGGTGATTTTTCGAGATATGCTGCCTGCTCAAAACAGGAGAGCGCCAAGTATATGTGGTCATTCTCCAGTGCGTTCACACCTTTGGTAAACAGATCTTCCAGGTGAGACTCTTCCATTGCCTCGCTCCTCAAGTAAATGATTCGGCGGTTAGAATACTACCGTATTTTTCTGCAAAAATCGAGTACGATGCCACAACTTTTCTTGTGATATTCTTCGGCAACAAAACCGTCCCGCTTTAGTCATGCACAAAAATAAAATACAGCTAACTAATCGTTTTTTATGACAAATATACTATGCGTAGTAATTTCGGACATTTCCTACGAGTCAACCGGAACAAGTACCCGAAAACAAGCTGACGCCGTTGCCGGAACCGGCAACTGACAAACCCCAACCGTAACCCATCATTCTTCACCCCTTGGCAGAAAAACCTGTCGAGAGTATAAT
Source organism: Geobacteraceae bacterium (assembly GCA_028683555.1). Classification (GTDB taxonomy): domain Bacteria; phylum Desulfobacterota; class Desulfuromonadia; order Geobacterales; family Geobacteraceae; genus RPRC01. The sequence goes on from JAQUHN010000107.1 coordinate 4,629, forward strand.
GATTGTCCATGAAACCGGAAAAAACCGACACATTTCCCACCTCCCCCGGCGTGTATATCATGCGGAATGCCGAACAGCGGATCCTTTATGTGGGTAAGGCCAAGAACTTACGGGTTCGCGTCCGCTCCTATTTCAACCCGTCACGTGACGCCCGCTACCAGATACGTTTTCTCATGGCACGGGTGGCCGACATCGATTACATCGTCACGGACACCGAAAAAGAAGCGCTGATCCTGGAAAACACCCTGATCAAGAAACATCGGCCCCGGTACAATATCAATCTCCGCGATGACAAAACCTATTTCTCGTTGCGCATGGACCCGGCCGAAAAATTCCCAAGGATAACCATCATTCGCCGGGTAACCCGGGATGGTGCCCGCTACTTCGGCCCCTATTCTTCGGCGTCGGCAGCCCGCGACGTTTTAAAGCAGCTGTACCGACTCTTCCCACTGCGTCACTACCCGATGGAGACCTGCCAGCGACGGAAACGACCGTGCCTCTTTTATCAGCTTCGACAATGTTCCGGGCCTTGCCAAGGCCTTATCGCAGCGGACGATTACCGCAACCTGGCAGAAGGAGCGGCGCTATTTCTGGAAGGAAAAAACCGCGACCTGCTGAAAGTGCTCACGAAAAAGATGAGCGATGCCGCACAAGCGGAAAAGTACGAGGAGGCAGCTCGGCTCCGGGATCTTATTCGCGCCATCGAAGTCACCGTGGAAAAGCAGAAGATGGTCACGGAAAAGGGCGATTTCGATGTACTGGGTTACGCCCGCCAGGAGCAGCAATTGACCGTCGCCCTGCTCTTTATCCGAGGGGGCAGCCTGATCGGCAACAGGAATTTCACCTTCCCCTGGGAGATGGATGACGCGGAAGGCATTTCATCGTTCCTGAACGAGTACTACAGTCGCGATGAATACATTCCCACCGAAATACTGTTGCCGATGGCCATCAGCGAACCAGAGGCCCTGGAGGACCTGCTATCGGAAAAACGCGGCAAGAAGGTAGCGATCTCCGTTCCCCGCCGGGGCACAAAAGCGGAGTTGGTCCAGCTTGCCGTGAAGAATGCGGAAACAACGGCACAGGAACAGCAACGGAATCAGGATGCAACCAGTACCATGCTGACGGAACTGCAGCAACGGTTGCACCTGTCAGCCCTGCCGCGCCGCATCGAATGCTATGATATCTCCACCATGCAGGGCAAACATGCGGTCGGCAGCAAGGTGGCCTTTCAGGATGGCGTTTCACGAAAAGAGGAGTACCGCCGCTACCGGATCAAAAACATCACACAAGCCGACGACTACGGAATGATGCATGAGGTGCTCACGCGCCGCTTTAGCGACCGCCCTGCGGAAGACATGCTGCCCGACCTCATCCTGGTGGATGGCGGTCCCGGCCAGTTGAATGTCCTGGTACGGGTCCTGGAAGACCTGGGAATCACGGAACCCGATGCAGCATCGCTTGCCAAAAGCAGGGTTGAGAGCGAGGCCGGCGGCAGCGATATCCGCCGCAGCGATGAACGAGTCTTCCTGCCGGGCAGAAAAAACCCCGTGGTTCTGCGGCAGAACTCCGCTCCGCTGTTGCTCCTTGCCCGCATCCGGGACGAGGCCCACCGTTTTGCCATCTCCTATCACAAAAAACTTCGCTCAAAGGAAAACATCGGACCTTCGGTGGAAAAAATACCGGGTATTGGCAAGAAAAGGTGGAAAAAGCTTCTGCTACACTTCGGCAGCCTGAAAGGGCTGCAAAAGGCAACCGTGAAGGATTTGACAGAGATCCCCGGCATCAGCGAACAAATCGCTACAACCATATCGAAACACCTGCACCGGACATAAAAAAAAGCGGCGGCGCATAATGCGCCGCCGCTTTTCATGTGCACGATAAAATCCACTACTGGGCAAGCAAGGTCTTGACAGCCTTCTCCAACTCCTCAGCAATCATGGGATTAAAGCCCACATACTTCTCCACCAGCACCCCTTTCCTATCGAGAACGAAAATGGCGGGTATCGGCTGAACCCCATAGTCGATCAGCATGTCGTCATCCGCAAATGCTACCGGAAAATTAATCCCCTGCTCCCGGATAAATTGCCGCACAACTGAAAGACTATCCCCTCGCACACCGGGATTGACGCCGAGAATTTGCAGCCCCTGCTTTCCGTATTTCTTGTTGAGGCTGATCATGTGAGGAAGCGAGTCACGACAGCCTTCGCACCAAGTTGCAAAAAACTCCATAATCAGGACATATCCCCGATAATTTGCATTGGCGACCTTTTGCCCCGAAGTGGTAACAACCCTGAAAGGCGGGGCGGGGCGGCCCTTTTGCGGGATTGCAAAAGATATTGCGGGAAACGCCAGTGCAGCGGCTAGAAGCGCTATCGGCAGAAAATTTCTCAGTCGCGAAACAACCATGAATCCTTCCCCGAAAACCCCGAAAAAATCTTCCCTTTCCCTCGCAACTCCGCTACCGGTCGGGGAAGAGCATAGTGTATCTATACCACGAGAAGAAGACCGCATGCTTAACACCAACGCAGCAACGCGGCTTTCACGAACCGTTCCCAAAGTCCCTGCTAGAGGGCCTTCTTGATAAGTGCCTCAAGCTGGGCCTTCGGCACAGCACCAACCACCTGATCAACCACCTTGCCGCCCTTGAACAGGATCAAGGTAGGGATGCCACGGATACCATATTTTGCCGGGGTAGCCGGACTTTCGTCGACGTTCACCTTACCCACCTTGATTTTGCCTTCATAATCACCTGCAAGTGAATCGACAAGGGGAGCGATCGCCTTACAGGGAGCGCACCACGATGCCCAGAAGTCAACCAGGACGGGAATGGGGGATTGAAGTACTTCAGTTTCGAAATTGCTGTCGCCAAGGACAAGAACCTTTTCACTGGCCATGAAACTCTCCTTATGTTTTCTGTTCTTTCTGGTCTGATTTCAGATGAGTACCAAACATATCCTTTTGACTATAAACAACGGAGAGAAAAAATCAAGATGTTAATTACCATCCCTGTCATCCCGCTTCGTAGCGCCGCGATCCACGAAAAGGCCTGTCGGCATGCCGCCTGTCACGCCAGCGGATATACTGCCTCCCGACGGTGAATGGCTCCCTGGGGCGCGAGAATACTGGAATAGAGGATAAACTCGGCAACCGGAAAAGGAGACGGGGCAAACAAGGCATTGTCGCGCAGAAAAGGCTCAAGCACCGAGGCCGGCGCTTCTCTCAGTCGAGCGATGGTGATATGGGGGGAAAATGAACGCCCTTCCGGCTCAAGACCACTCAGCAGAAGCGCCTTCTCAACCTGGTTCCGCAAATCGAGAAGCGCCTCACTTCTGTCAACACCGACCCAGAGAACCCTCGGATCTCTCTTTGGCGGAAAGCACCCCACCCCGCGCAGGGACAAGAAAAACGACGGTGTCGAAACAGCAGACAAATTCGTACGGATGCGGCTGTAAAGGGCTTGGTCCGCATCGCCAATGAAGCGCAGGGTCAAATGGTGCTGTTCCGAGCCCAGCCACTTCACCCCCGGCAATCGGGTGCGGAGGCCGCAGATTGCTTCTTTCACTTCCGCAGGCAGGTCAATGGCAACAAACAAACGAAGCATTCTCCACCTCCTGGACAATCTTTCCCGACAAAAGCACTTACCTTGAAATCCCGAACACTTCCCGGCTCCCCATCCGAACAAAGTACCGCGCACCTTTGGCAACGATCTCCGTATTCCATGGACGGGAAAGGTCTCGCAAGCGGGCGATCACTCCGCCACCCCGTGCGCCCTGCAGCAAGGCGGGCTGATAGCGCACTTCAGCATTCATGACATTCAACGGAAAAAGCTCGACCTCCTGAACGCCGCGATCCAGGACAATTCTCGCCATTACACTGCTGCCGGCATTCCTGCTCATGCTGCCAAAGGCATAATTGCCGAGGCTGTAGAGGATAAGCCTGTCCTTGTAACACTCGATACCCTGCAGAACATGGGGATGGTGACCGATAACCACGTCAGCGCCGGCATCGATAGCCCGGCGGGCGACCTCCACTTGGTAGGATTTGGGAAAAAACTCCCGCTCGCCCCCCCAGTGAAAAGAAACCACCACATAATCGGCATCGGACTTTGCCTTTTTGATATCATCCTGAAAAAAACGTGCGTAGCCCGGAGCCGCGCCGGGCTGGTCACGCTGCGCATAAAATTCCACCGGATGGGTTAGGGAATAGGCCAGAAAAGCAATTTTTTCGCCGTTTTTCTCAACCTGGGCCGGCTTTCGCGCCTCGGCCAGGTTTCTTCCCGCACCCGTAAAAAGGATTTTTTCCTTTTTCAGGTTTTCCAAAGTTTCGCTCAAGCCTTGGGCGCCAAAGTCCATGATGTGATTATTCGCCAGCGTCAACACCGAAAAGCCCGCCGTGCGTATGGCGGCAGCCGCTTTGGGACTTGCCTTGAAACGAAACTTCTTGCCGGTGAACTCCACCCCCTCGCGAGCAATGGGAGTCTCCAGGTTGCCGACGGCAATGTCGGAGCCGCGCAGAATGTGCGCGGTCGGCAGGAAAGGATAGTCATATCCTTGCCGGGACAACGTCGATGTGGCACTCCCGGCAAGCATTATATCGCCCACCACCGTAAGGACCACCCTTTCCGCTTCGGCAGGGAACGGCAACGCAAGAAGCATGACAAAAAAGCTGAAAATGGTTATGGGGGAAATCATCGGCAGCATCCCGGTTTGCAGTCAAGCAAAAAAGAGTTGAAAAAGACATTGACTATTCACGGCTCAAATGCTACAAAATATAGCTTTGTTTGACCAAAAGTAAAGGCCTTTCACATGCTCGACGTCAAATACCTCAGAGAAAATCTGGAAGAGGCGGAAACTCGGCTCTCGACACGCAATGAAGCGGTAAATCTTTCCGGTTTCAAGCAGTGCGACACCCGTCGCCGCGAGATCCTCCAGGAAAGCGAAACGTTAAAAGCGCTTCGCAACAAGGTTTCCGCAGAAATAAGCCGGATCAAGGACAAAAGCCAGGCACAGGACCAGATGGCGGAAATGCGGGAGGTCTCGCAGCGGATCAAGGCACTTGACGATGTTTTGCGGGACGTAGAGGACGAGTTGCAGAGCATCATGCTGACAACCCCCAACATCCCCCATGCAACGACTCCGGTCGGCAGGTCCGAAGCAGACAACGTCGAAATCAGGAAATGGGGGGAAATACCCGCCTATTCCTTCGAGCCCAAGCCTCACTGGGAAATCGGCGAAAACCTCGACATCCTCGATTTCGAGCGTGGCGCAAAGCTTACCGGTGCCCGTTTCACTCTGTGCAAAGGCGCGGGAGCCCGATTGGAACGAGCCCTGATCAACTTCATGCTTGATCTCCATACGGGCCAGCACAATTATCTTGAAATGCTTCCACCCTTTATGGTAAACAGGGAAAGCATGACCGGAACCGGCCAGTTGCCAAAGTTTGAAGAAGACCTCTTTGGCCTGAACGGTCTCGATTATTTCCTGATTCCAACCGCGGAAGTACCGGTAACCAACATCCATCGCGGCGAGATCCTGAAATCCAGCGAACTGCCCCTCCGTTATACGGCATACACACCCTGCTTCAGAAAAGAAGCGGGCTCCTATGGCAAAGACACACGGGGATACATCAGACAACACCAGTTCAACAAGGTAGAGTTGGTAAAGTTTACCCGCCCGGAGGAATCCTACCGGGAACTTGAACTGCTGCTGAACGATGCGGAAAAAGTGCTCCAACTACTGGAACTGCCGTATCGTGTCATTGAACTCTGTACTGCTGATTTAGGCTTCTCGGCAGCGAAAACATATGATATAGAAGTATGGCTTCCATCCCAAAATACCTACCGGGAAATTTCTTCCTGTAGTAATTTTGAGGATTTTCAGGCACGCCGGGCAGCAATTCGATTCAGGGAAAACGACAAGGCCAAACCTGAATTTGTCCACACCTTAAACGGCTCTGGTCTCGCAGTGGGCAGAACTGTCGTCGCCATTCTGGAAAATTTCCAGCAGGCAGACGGAACGGTCAGAATCCCCGCAGCGCTTCGTCCCTACATGGGAGGCATGGAAAAGATCGGTTAGGATTCCGGAGGGATGGCCGAGTGGCTTAAGGCGGCGGTCTTGAAAACCGTTGAACGAAAGTTCCGTGGGTTCAAATCCTACTCCCTCCGCCAATTAATGCAGTTCAAAGTTCCATATCAAGGTTCGTGAGTGAAAGCCGGCGTTGACTTCGAACTTTGAACAGTGAACTGAAGGTTCTGGAGAGATGGCCGAGTAGGTCGAAGGCGCTCGCCTGCTAAGCGAGTATACTGGGAAACCGGTATCGAGGGTTCGAATCCCTCTCTCTCCGCCATATATTCTGGCCGCGCTTTCTGGGAGGCACCTGTGTACCGTACACGTGGATTCTTTGCAGTTGCTCTGATTACCGTGGCACTCTTCGCAGGATGCACCAAGAGCGATGAGAATAAAGCTGTCGCCCCAGATCCACACGACGCTATGATGGCGCAACCGGTTATCGTTGTACCTGATACGGTAAAGGGCAAATGGAAGTCGGTCAAGATCGCGGTACTGGACAAAAGTTCCGGTAAAAGCACTGACTATGATATTGCCATCGGATCGAAGGTTGCGGTTCCCGACTCCGATTTGGTTATTGCGGTGGACACTTTCTTCCCCGACTTTGTCATGGATGGCGCCACCCGCACCTCCAGGTCCAACGAACCGAAGAATCCGGCAGCCCAGATACGGGTAGAGGAAAAGGGTACGGAAATTTACAAGAACTGGTTGTTTGCCCTGCTGAAGACACCCCATGCCTTTCAGCATCCGAAATACGAACTTTCCTTGACAGGATATTCGCCATCAGCTAAATAAGAAGAGTATGCGCTTGTAGCTCAGCTGGATAGAGCAACGGACTACGAATCCGTAGGTCGGGAGTTCGAATCTCTCCAAGCGCGCCATTTAAAACAAAGGGGTTACGGCAAAATGCCGCAACCCCTTTGTTGTTACACGCAACGGGCCTCAAGACAGAGGATTCCAGACAGAAGCCAACTTCACCGAGCTATCTGCTCATTAGCCTTAGCCCGCCCTCCCTGCCATTAAACTCTGGAGAAACGTCTTTCCCTCTCCAGGCTGGAAACATCTACTTTTTCGCAATGTTCCCTGATTTGCGTCATATATGCCCCGAATTCCGGGTCCGCCCGCCAAGCATCGATACTATCTTCGTCATCCCAGCGAAACAAGGTAATGAACCGCCCGGAACGGGTCCGGTCCCGAAAAAGCGTTATTTCCCTGACCGCCGAATAATTATCCAACGTCCATTCGGCAACAGCCTCCACTGCGGCAATAAAACCTGCCTCCTGCCCATGCCTGATAATAAAACTTCCTGAGGTATACGGCGCGAGATCGCCCTTCATTTCCCCCTCCTTTACAATGGACTCCTGCTGACCACCATGCTATCAAATCAGACCGATCCGGGCAACGCGGAAAATCCGGTTTTTGAACCGGACTTTTCCTGCTGGTTCGTCATTAGCCCTCCTTGGCCGACATCTTCACCCTCATACCCGTAGGCCCAAAACCATCAATAGCTTCGCGTGGGCATAATCTGCCACTGTCATGAAAAGTACCCTAGCAATCCGTTCCGTCAAGAGGCAGAGAGAGATTGGCCACCGTCACCTCAAACAACTTCTCGTCAGCAAATATTTTTCCGTCGAACGCCGACCGCCCTGAAACGTCTTTACTCACTCATGTTTACGGGCTATAGTCGCAAAGATCCATCAACCGGCACTTGGCACAAAAAAGACGGGCGCCCGCTTTCCGCCTACAACGAGTATCGAGAGGACTTTCTGATGAACGAGATCAATATCACCGAGATACGTGGCATCAAGATCGGTCATGCCGAAGATTTGCCTGCTGCAACCGGCTGCACTGTTCTTATCGCCGAGAAAGGCGCCACTGTCGGGGTAGATGTGCGGGGCGGAGCTCCGGGAACACGGGAAACCGATCTCCTGAATCCGGTAAACCTGATAGATACGGTGCATGCGG
>JAQUHN010000007.1 GCA_028683555.1 Geobacteraceae bacterium
CATAGCTCACCTTGAAGGTCTCGATATCCAGCGGCTTCAGTGCACGGTACAGGTTGCGCTGGCCGTTCGTCCAGATAAGAATGGTAACCAGCGGAAAAGATGCAAGGATGATCGACCAGTAGGCTCCATGGGGAAGCTTGGTGAAGGTGGAGCAGAGATAAATGAAATCGAGGCAGCAGACCGCCACGGCAATCGGAACTTTCCACTTCTTGTTGGTCTGGGCAAAAATCATGATCATCATCAGGCTGGTGATGGTCATGGATCCGGTCACCGCCATGCCGTAAGCCGCGGCAAGATTGGCCGATTTCTGGAAGATAAGCATGATGAAAATGACCGCACACATCAGTGTCCAGTTGATGAAGCCGATATATATCTGGGACTTCATGACATGGGACGTATAGTCGATTTTCATCAGCGGCATAAGCCGGGTGGTGAGCCCCTGGTAGACAATGGAAAACACGCCGCTGATGACCGCCTGGGAAGCGATAATGGTGGCCATGATCGTCAGTATGAGAAACGGAATATACATCGACGGGGCCTGGGATTGCACCATGCCGAACAGCAGATTCTTCATTTCCGGGTGCCGCAGGATAAATGACCCCTGCCCAAGGTAGTTTATTATCAGGGCAGCGAAGACGAAATACCACGCCCTGATTATCGGTTTTCTGCCCAGATGCCCCATGTCGGCATACAGAGCCTCACCGCCCGTGGCACAGAGTATTACCTCGGACAACACGAAGAATGCCGACAGGCCGTTATCGAGGAAAAACTGGATGGCGTAATGGGGGCTGATGGCAAACACCACGTTCGGCATCTTCACCAGGGATACCAGCCCGGTAAGGGTAAGGGTGATGAACCAGACAACCATCACCGGGCCGAAAACGCCGGCAACCTTGTCGGTACCCTTGTACTGCATAACGAACAAGACAGCGGCAATAACGATGGCTATCAGGATCAAGGCGCCTTGCGGGAGGCTCTCGAATCCGGGAATGAGCAACATCCCCTCTACCGCGGACATAATGCTGATGGCGGGCGTAATAACACCGTCGCCAAGCAGTAGTGAAACACCAATAAAGGAAAGCAGGCCGGCGAACGCCAGCATCCGGCCCTTTTTCAGCAGCCTGATAAGAATTTCCCGGAGAACGATTTCCCCGCCCTGTCCCTTGCGGCCGAGACTCATGGCAAGCCAGGCATATTCGACCGTGACCAGGATGGTCATAGTCCAGAATACCAGGGAGAGAATGCCGAACACGTTTTCCGGGGTCGGCCTGGTCAGGGCGAAAATAACCGTAAGGGTATAAATAGGACTGGTTCCGATATCGCCAAAGACCAACCCCATGGACTTGACGATACCTCCCCAGAAGGAGTCTCCGTGTTCAGTACTCAATGCGTTTCAACTCCTTTATGCTCTTTATCCTTTTCCCGGATTTCGACCCGGCGGATCTTGCCGCTGATGGTTTTCGGCAGTTCGGGGAGAAATTCGATGATACGTGGATACTTATAGGGTGCCGTAAGGCTTCTTACGTGCTCCTGCAGTTCTTCCACCAGGTCATCACTCGGGGCGTAGTCCCTGGTCAGGACCACCGTGGCCTTGACCACCTGGCCCCTGATTTCGTCGGGAACGGCGGTAATTGCGCACTCCATGACGGCGGGATGTTCCAGCAGAGCACTTTCCACCTCAAAGGGACCGATCCGGTAACCGGAACTCTTGATTACGTCATCGGATCGGCCAACAAACCAGTAGTAACCGTCCTCGTCCCGCCAGGCCATATCACCGGTAAAGTAGATTCCATCGTGCCATACCCGCCGAGTCATCTCCGGATCACGGTGATAGCCGCCGAACATGCCGACCGGAGCCCGTCGGTCCGTCCTGATGATTATCTGACCTTCTTCTCCCACCTCGCACGATTTCATCTCATCGTTGACAATGTCCATGTCGTACAGCGGAGAAGGCTTGCCCATGGAGCCGGGCTTCGGCTCCATCCAGGGATAAGTGGCAATGGCGAGGGTGCATTCGGTCTGGCCATAGCCCTCCATCAGCTTGATCCCGGTCTTTTTCAAAAACTGGTTATATACCTCGGGATTGAGCGGTTCACCGGCAATGACACAATACTGCAATCGCGACAGATCGAGTGCCGAGAAATCCTCCTTGATGAGGAATCGATAGATGGTCGGCGGAGCGCAGAAAGTGGTTATGCCGTAGCGGGCAATCACCTCAAGCAGGTTTTTCGGCGTAAACTTGTCATAGTCATAGACGAAGACAATGCCGCCGCTCAGCCACTGACCATAAATCTTTCCCCAGACTGCCTTGGCCCAACCCGTATCGGCAATCGTCAGGTGAATACCGCCATCCTGCACACATTGCCAGTACTTCGCAGTGAGGATATGGCCCAGGGGATAGACGAAATCGTGTCGGACCATCTTCGGCATACCGGTAGTTCCGGAAGTAAAGTACAACAGCGAAACGTCATCGTTTTGCGGCGCGCGTTCACCCTCGGGCCGGATAAAGGAGCTGCAGGCCTTTTCCAGTTCCGCGGAAAAATTATACCATCCGTCACGGTTCAAACCGAGAACCGCCTTCAATTTGAGCGTCGGAGACTTCTCTTCCGCCTCTTCGATGTGGCGGAGCACCTCATCATCATTGACGGCTACCACCATCTTGATATCCGCGGAGTTACTCCGATAGACGATATCCTTGGTGGTGAGCAGGTGAGTGGCCGGGATGGTGATGGCACCCAGCTTGTGCAACCCGAGCAGGCAGAACCAGAACTCATAGCGTCGTTTCAGGATGAGCATGACCGAGTCACCCTTGCCGATGCCGAGAGACTGGAAAAATGAGGCTGCCTTGTCGCTGTATTCTTTCAGTTGTCCGAAGGTAAAAACTGCTTCGTTGCCTTTGTCGTCACACCAGATCAGGGCAACCCGGTCCGGTTCGTTCCGCGCAATCCCATCTGCAACGTCATAGGCAAAGTTGAAGGACTCAGGAACGGAGATCGAGAAATTTTCCACAAAGTCTTCATAGGATTCGAACCGGGTTTGGGAAAGATACGAGTCTAACATTGTGCGGCACCTCATTTTTCGTCAAATATGCTCCTGCGGTACGATATCGTTTCTTCCGGCTGTGCGCATGACATGGTGCAAAAGCAGAAATCGCCAGGCAGCAGTGGCTCGGCAGCCATCCTTGTCAGAAAATAATTGCCAGAAACCTTGCCGGCCGATTATCCAAAGCCTCCATCCCGTGACGATGGCTGGAATCGAAATAGAGCGAATCACCCGGATTCAGGATGAGTTCGTGATTGTCGATGACAATCTTTACCCGCCCTTCCATGACGTAGTTAAATTCCTGACCGGCATGGCTGCTGAAATTAGCCGTGGAATCGGGAGAGTCCGGCTCGACCGTGACAAGAAACGGTTCTGCCTTCCGGTGCATGAAATTATACGCCAGGTGCTGGTATTTATACTGTTGCCGCCGTTCGATGCTGATCCCTTTGCCGCTCCGCACCAGCGAGTAGATATGAAGCCGCGGACTTTCCCCGGTCAGCAGGTCGGTAAACTCTACCGAAAACCGATGGGCGATCTTGAACAGAAAGCTTACCGGAATATCCACCTCGCCGCTCTCAAACTCGAGATATGTTTCCCGGGGAATTGAAAACTCGTGGGCAAGTGTTTCCAGGGAGACACCCGCTATCTCCCGCAATTCCTTGATGCGCATGGCGACATTCCTGATGTTTTCCGTCATACCGTCACCTCCTTGCGTTTCCTCTTTCCAACCGGCACATGCCGGTCTTACTAGTAAGCATTTTCCGATAAAATTGCAATGAGAAACTCTCGGCACCCGCGGCAATCCGGCAACGATAGTTGCCCGGATGGTCCGGGGCAACTTCAGGGCAAAGTGCGCAAGAATATTTTTAATTAATGATAAAACAGCGGTTTATTCAAACATCAATAAAATCATGCCGGGAAAAAGATGTCAAATGAATTTTTTACAACCTCATTTTGCGCATATCCCATTGAAATAATTCTATTTTTATTACCGGCGAAAAGTTGTATAACCAAAAGCAAAGGGTCTCGCAAACAGACGCCCCCGCCATCGACGCCTCTCCTGCCACACACACCCGGCAAACTCGACAGGAGCTATGCCGCAGGAAGTTTATATGCAAAAAAATGAATACCTCATGGAAAACAGTGACGAAACTCTCCGCCTGGAGTTGAAAACGGACCGCGACACCCTGCGCCACCAGGCAGTATGGGCCGGAATCCGGCCGGGCATGAGGGTCGCCGATATCGGTTGCGGATCAGGGGTTACGACCGCACTCCTGCATGACCTCGTGCAACCGGGCGGAGCGGTGGTCGGCCTGGACCTCTCGCAACAGCGGATAGCCCATGCCGAAAAACAGTATTCCAGAAAAAACGTCCAGTTCCACTGCAGAAATCTGCTTCAGCCACTGACCGACCTGGGAACATTCGATTTCGCTTGGGTCCGTTTCGTACTGGAATACTTTCTTGCCGAAAGCTTCGATATTGTCAAAAATATCTCCAGGGCAATAAAACCGGGTGGCACTCTCTGCCTGATTGACCTTGATTATAACTGCCTCAGTCATTACGGCATCTCGAAGAGAATGGAGAAAACTCTTTTCGAGATCATGCTCGGCCTGCAGCAAAAGGCCGATTTCGACCCTTACGTGGGGAGAAAACTTTATTCCTATCTTTACGATCTGGGATACGAGGATATCAAGGTAGAGGTTTCAGGACACCATGTGATTTACGGCAAACTACGGCAGGCGGATTCCTTCAACTGGATGAAAAAGGTGGCAATCGCGCCGAAAAGGATTGGCTACTCCTTTCCTGAATATGAGGGAGGATATGAAGAGTTTCTTGAGGAGTTCCAACGGTTTTTTACTGATCCACGGCGGTTCACCTATTCGCCGATAATTTCCTGCCGCGGACGCAAAGTAAAATCCTGAACTGCCCTTATGGAAATTGAGCAATTAATGCAGGGAAGAAGCACGACTCCCGATTCTGCCGTCGACATCTTCAACAGAATCATCAGGCAAAGTTCCCGACATACGACTGAAGCACCTCGTTTGTCGGCTCCACCGTCAAAAACTCCACGCCAACCCCGCTAGGGAAATGCGGTTTCAATCGTTTTCTGTCATTGTTCACCCAGGCAATGCGCCCTTTTGCCTGTATCATATCCGCGCAGCCGTTCGGCAGCGCAAAGGAAAGCTCAATAGGAACCCCTTCCTCGATTTCATCATCTATTGCCACATACATCCCTTTCAGACTGATGTCGGCACTGGTTCCGGATACGGTTCTGCCATTGACACTGAAAGAAACGGGAGTGTGACAGGGCACCCTCTTATACCGCGGTTCGCGACCAGCCTTCTCAGCGTCATTTTCCGCGAGAAAGAAGTTATTCTTTTTCAGATAGGTAATAAGTGCTTTCACTACCTTTTTCTCGAAGTGAGCTCCGCTCCGCTCCTCGAGCAGCCTGATGGCAAGGGCAAGGGGCATCGGGCCACGGTAGTGACGTTTCGCTGTTATCGCCTCGAAGAAATCGGCAACCGCGATAATTTTCGCCCCAAAGGGTATTTCACTTCCCCTTAGACCGTGCGGATAGCCGGTGCCGTCGATTTTTTCATGGTGACTGCCGGCAACCTCGGGAACCTGCTGGTAAATTCCCTCAAAATTAATCTGCGCCAGGATTTCCCTGGTTTTCTCCACGTGCGACTTGACCTGTGTGTACTCCTCAACAGTCAGCCTGCCCTCTTTTTTCAGGATTGCATCGGGAATGCCGATTTTGCCATAATCATGCAACAGCGAAGCAACCCTGATCATTTCGGTGTAATCCTTGGAAAGCCCCAGCTCGTTGCAGATGCCCAGAGCATACTTGGTAACCTTCTCCGCATGGCCCGCCGTCAAATTGTCGCGGGCATCGATACTGGCTGCCAGCACCTGCAGGGTTGAGCTGAACTGATGCTCTCGTGCTTCATTCAGCATGGCGTTACGGACACTGATGCCGATAACCGTAGCGATTCCCATAAGCAGACTCATATTGCTCTGGATCAGGGGCTTTTTCGTCACCACGTTGTCCACGGCAAGGATCCCGACCGTCTCGCCATCACACACTATCGGACAGACGATAAATGACTGGGCGCCAAGCTTTTTGGCAAACGTCAGACTGTGGGGCGAAAGGTTTGTCTTGATGTTTTCGAAATCGTTTATCAGGAAGGGTTTCTGTTCCCGGAACGAAATAACGAAGATGCCCTTTGACTCGGGGCGATCAAGATGAAAGGATGTTTTTTGCAGGAGATTTTCCTGTTCGACGGAATAGCCGAATCCTGACCTGAAGATCAGCCGCGACTTTTCCTGATCCGCAAGTAGAATCATGCCGCGGTCATAATCGAGTCTCTTCTGCAACACATTGACGACATTGCCGAGAATGGCATCGACATCGGTCTGCTTGCTGATCGCCTGGCCGATTTCGTTCGTCAACAGGGCATTGGTGTAATTCAGGTTGATTTGCTCAAGCAGTTTGTCCGTTGACTCCCGCAGGTTCTCCAGCCCTGCCCTGAGTTCCTTTTTCTCCATACTCGCCGTGACAAGGCCGGTGAGCAGGATAAACGACAAGAAAGTCGGAACAACGGCGAACAGGGCGATCCAGCCATCCAGCACGAAAGATGCAGCGGAAAGGGACACCAGCAGCACTGCGCTGTAATTGCGGATTTTTTTCCAGTACACCGACGGTGTTTTTTCCCAGGATATGATATAGCGGCAAACGTCGCCGTTGCGGAAAAGACATTCCGGGTGTTCCACATGAAGCAATCTGTTATTGAAAACCTCGGCAATTGCTTCCATGAAGCCTATTCGATTTTCACACTGAAAAGGCTTCTCGCAGACGCCCTTCTCGGGAGTTACGATAATTTCAACCTTATTGGAAGCCAATCGCCTGGACTCATATTTCGAAGAGCGGGTGAAGTTAAGCGTGGTTTTTCCAATCAGCTCGTAAGCCTTTGCCGGGCTGCCGAGACCGAGAACGTACTGCCGCATGACACCTATCGAATCAGGCGCCGCGGCGAAACGCCCCGCCTCCCGTGCAATCTGCTCATTCCCGGTTACCTTTACAAGCCTTTCATAGAAGAGGTCGACCTGCTCCTGAGTGAACCAATGGCCTTGATCGGCGACTTCATATGGTTCCATTCCGGCATAGCTCAGCAGATTCCCTATATTGACAAAACTATACTTTTTTTTGACAAGTCTGATATAGGTATCGACAATTCTGCTATTGTATAAAGGTGGTTTAAATGGATCAGTTCGCATGAATCACCGTATGTAATAGTTTTTCAGACACATCTTCAATAGGTTATGATTCCTGGCAATGATGCATTATCCTGTCGATGTATTTAAAATAACTGTCGGTATATTGCATATTCAATATCCAAAGATTATACACTTTATCGTACTGGATCTGGTTACTTTCAGCGTATGACAAAGGATAGATAAGTATAGGAACATATTCAGCCTCGTAGTACTTTGACAAGAGTGAATATATCATGAACAATGTCCCTCTCGGAAAATCATCAGAGTCGACAACTATTGTATGAATACAGTTGGTAAGATCTGACATATTCAGACCGATATCGGATACATTAACAATAAAAACAGCTTTCAGAACACCATCTTTTTTCAACGAAAAAAGATGGTTCTCCTTCCTGAAACCAACCTTTTCATACTCAGCATCAATCTCATGACAGTCAAGCATTTCCGGCTCAAGATCCAGTGCATGGATAAGCAGCCCGCCTGATACGTGACGGTAGAAATTGTCCAGTTCGAGGAGGTCCTCCGGCTGGGTTTTATTCAACGACCAGGGACCGGACAGATCCCAGCTCTCTATCGACCCCCGACGATAATGCAGGTAGGCAAAAGCATCGACCGAACAACCTTTGGGGTCGTTTATCTGCTCGGCAATACGGCCGAAAACCCGGCGCGGGAACCTGTTTTCGGACCGGTAGTAACAGGCCACGAAGTTCATTCGGGTTGAAGAGAGACTATGGGAGTCGTTGATGGATCTGCCAACCTGTTCGAGCACCGCCAACCCGGCCTTTTTATGGGCAGCTTTGTTCGCGGCATGATGATGAACCAGCCAGGTGTTCTCATAGAAGCGGACCATTGCAACATGCCCGTAAATCATGCTGTCCTTCTGATAGACGAAATGCCGGGCAATGTGAAGATTGCTGGAATAGAGCCTTTCGTAGGTCTTCTTGAACGTCTCCTTATTTGCCTGAATGAACGAATACTTCTCCGGATAAAGGAAACCGGTCTGAAAGAACAGTTCCCACAACGAGTCCATGTCCACCTTGCTGCAGACATAGGAATCCTGGTCCGTTACCTGCTGCAGGAGAGAAAGAAGCTGCACATGTTGCTGGATATCCATATCGAGAATGGTCAGGCCACACTTTACCATGCGCTTGCCGCCATTTTCCTCGCGTACATTTCGATAAATTACCTGGGCCTTGCAACGGATGGTAAAGATATTGGCCAGATCGATATTCAGTTCGGGCAGTATTCTTCCCGGTAGCAGAACAGACGTCTCCTCTTTTTCTTCCACGGCAAAACCCGAACCGGACAGGTCGATTACTTTCAGGTTGACATTCTTGCCCGTTAACGGATCGGTAAAAACCACGTTAGGCGAAGGAACGAGTTTGTGGCGCGTGCTCCTGAACTCCTTTGGCTTGAAGCGGCGAATCTGGGAATGGAGCGGGCGCAGGACCAGCGACCTGGTTTTCTGCCCGCAGTCCTGCATGACGATCTCACAGTCACCCGAATAGAGCATCTCCTCGCCCTTGGTAAAAAGGACATGGACCGGAGACTCGCCGTTGAGCCACTGGAATGGCTGGTCAGGAAGGCTTATCAGGTTCACGCGAAACGCAAGGGGGCTGAAATCGGCCAGGGAGCCGGAATAGCGGGCAGCATGCTGCAAAAGTTGTACGCTGATATCGTGACAGGTGTACCGTGTCACTTTGCGGGAATCGATTTCGAAGCAAGTTTCCGGAAGCCGCAGAATGATTCGCTCGTCGGTGAGGCTTATCGGAACCGCCTCGACAAGAAGCGATTGATGGGTGTCGGGGAGAATGAAATTGACGTATTGATAATTTTTCAGTACCTGTTCCAGGCCAGGGGCTTTCACCCAGACACATTCCAGTGTATCGCCAAAACAGGGAAGGGGCTTGGCCCGGAGAGTGGTGGTGGAACCATACTTGGTATGCGCCAGGTTGACAAGGATCTCACTGTCATTGAAGTTGAGATAATTCAGTCGGTTTATGAGAGTCTTTTTGACGATTTCCCGTCTTTTCACCATATGCATGCAAAGACCGTCTTGACTCTTGGAGTGCAGGCTCAGTGTGTCATTGTCTATTCCATTGCCGTTGGAATCTGTCACTGCAAGGCACTCCCGTGTTATTTGTCCACAGATCTGCAGGAAAACCGGCTGTTACGCAACTATTTTCAAGAGGCAACCGACAGGCAGAAGCAGTGTCACAGAAAAACCATCTGTCCGGGTTTTCATTAGTTTTCAATTTTTTACATTATGTATCACAAAACACCCCCTTGTTCAAGTATCTAAAACTAATGAATTTTCATCTTTCACCATCTTTACAGAAACTTAATGGCAACGAAATTGAAACATTCACATTGCACGCCCAACAACAGCAACGCTAAAAGATAAAAAAAAAGAGCGGATAACCGCTCTTTTCTAATGTATTTTCAACATCTTAAAGCTACCCGCGGGCTTTTTTCGCGGCAACCTGCATCCTGATCAGAGCCCGTTGAAGTGCTGATTCATAAACGATGAAATCCTTGTCTTCCCGGGTAAGTTTTTTCAGGGCCTCTTCGGCACGGCCGAGCGCTTCCCGCGCTCTTTCCAAATCAATCTCGTCAGCACGTTCTGCCGTTTCGACGAGAATCGTAACCGTATCGTTCACAACCTCGAAATAACCCCAGTTCAGAGCAAGATGATAAACGTCACTACCCTTTGCATAGGTCAGTTCGCCAATCTTTAATGAGGTGAGAAAAGACGCATGCCCCGGCAGAACGGCAAACTCGCCAAGGGCGCCGAATGCCGTGATCATATCAACCTGTTCGGAGAGAACTTTTCTATAGGGGGTAATTAGTTCAAGTTGTAATTTTTCAGCCATCTGGAAAATCCTTTTCGGCGAACAATTCCGAGCGAAAGGGCCGACAGGCTTGCCCCGGCTCAGGCTCGCAAATGATTACACGGACAACTTCTTCGCCTTCTCCAACACTTCCTCAATCGTACCGACCATGTAGAAAGCCTGCTCCGGAATACTATCGTGCTTGCCGGCAATGATCTCCTGGAAGCCTTTGATGGTATCCTTCAGCTCCACATATTTGCCGGGGGTTCCGGTGAAGGTCTCGGCAACATGGAACGGCTGCGAGAGAAATCGCTGGATTTTTCGTGCTCGCGCCACCACCAGTTTATCCTCTTCGGAGAGTTCATCCATACCGAGAATCGCGATAATGTCCTGAAGATCCTTATAGCGCTGGAGGATATATTGGACGTCACGGGCGATGGTGTAATGTTCTTCGCCGATAACCTGCGGATCCAGAATCCGCGAGGTGGAATCAAGCGGGTCAACAGCCGGATAAATCCCCAGCTCGGCAATCTGGCGCGACAGAACCGTGGTGGCATCAAGGTGAGCAAATGCCGTTGCCGGAGCCGGGTCGGTCAGGTCGTCAGCCGGCACATAGATCGCCTGGACGGAAGTGATGGAGCCCTTATCGGTCGAGGTAATACGTTCCTGGAGCTCACCCATTTCCGTTGCCAGGGTCGGCTGGTAGCCAACCGCGGAAGGTATGCGGCCAAGCAAGGCGGAAACCTCTGATCCGGCCTGGGTGAAGCGGAAGATGTTATCGATGAACAGCAGCACGTTCTGCCCTTCCTCGTCACGGAAGTATTCCGCAACCGACAGGGCAGAGAGCGCCACCCTGGCGCGGGCGCCCGGGGGCTCGTTCATCTGGCCATAGACAAGAGCCGCTTTATCGAGAACTCCTGACTCCTTCATTTCGTTCCACAGGTCGTTTCCTTCGCGGGTACGTTCACCGACACCGGCAAATACTGAAAAGCCGCCATGCTGCTTGGCAATGTTATTGATGAGTTCCATAATGATAACGGTCTTGCCGACGCCGGCGCCACCGAACAGGCCGATTTTGCCGCCGCGGGCGTAGGGAGCCAGGAGATCGACAACCTTGATGCCGGTGGTAAACGCCTCGACCTTGGTTGACTGCTGCAGAAAGGTGGGAGCCTCCCGGTGAATCTCATACTCTTTTTCCGCGTTGATCGGCCCCGCCTCATCGACCGGTTCACCGATAATATTGAGGATGCGGCCCAAAGTCTGACGGCCTACCGGAACCACGATCTGCTTGCCGGTATCAAGAGCCAGCTGGCCGCGAACCAGGCCGTCCGTCGAATCCATCGAGATGGTGCGAACGGTATTTTCTCCCAAATGTTGCGCGACTTCCAGCACCAGATTATTTTCCCGATCATCAATGGCCGGATTCGTCACACGGAGCGCATTATAGATTGCCGGGAGCTTGCCCGGCTCGAATTCGACGTCCACTACCGCCCCGATGACCTGCGAAATTTTTCCGAAATTCTGACTCATCTGGTCTCATCCTCCTGCGGCCCAACCAACGGACCGGCATCTATGGTAAAAAGTAGCTTGTTTTCTCTTTTACCCCTTAATCGATTCCGCACCGGAAATGATCTCCATCAGCTCGGTAGTAATAACCGCCTGCCGTGCCCGATTATACTGCAAGGTCAGCTTCGCAATCATCTCCGTTGCATTTTTCGTCGCACTGTCCATTGCCGTCATGCGGGCGCCATGTTCGGATGCAATCGATTCAAGCATGGCATGGAACAGTTGAACCTCGACGTTTTTGGGGAACAATTCCGCCAGCAGCTCCTCTTTCGAAGGCTCATAGAGTGCTTCCGGAAGAAACTCCTCTTCCGGCCCCTGCGGAGGCTCGATCGGCAACAGCTGCTTCAGGGTGATATCCTGTGACATGACACTCTTAAATGCATTGTAGAGCAGATAGACGACATCATAGTCACCCGCCAGATAGCCGTCTATCAACTCCTGGCCGATCAGTGAGGCTTCCTGATAACTCATCGTCGACAGGATATTCGAGTAGTTCTTGCGGACAGTTGCCCGTTTTCGCAAGTATTCAAATCCCTTCCGGCCGATGGTAAGGAGGCTTATCTCGGCATACTGGGAAGAATTTTCACGAACAAAGGTCTCTGCCGCTTTACAGATATTGGCATTGAAACCGCCACACAGGCCCCGGTCGGAACTGACAACAATGAGCAGCGCCTTTTCGGTTTTTTCCCGTGCCGCAAGTGGGTGGTCACCCGCACCGCCACTGCTGCTGAGCCGGATCAACACCTCTTCAAGCTTCTCCGCATAGGGCCGTGCGGCCAGCACACTCTCCTGCGCCCGGCGCAGTTTCGCGGCAGCAACCATTTTCATGGCTTTCGTTATCTGCCGGGTGTTTTTGACCGAATTGATCCGCTTTCGAATACTTTTCAGACTTGCCATGGGGGGAATACCATCCTTGTCTAGACTGTGAACTCTTTCTTGAGCTCATCGAGGGCTGCAATGATCTTGCCCCGCAACTCGTCGTCGATAGCCTTCTTTTCACGAATTTCGCGCAGAATATCCGCTTTGCGCATATCGAAGAAGGTATACAGCTCCGCCTCATAGCGGCCCAATGTGGAAGCCGGGTAATCATCCACATAGCCATTATTGGCGGCAAAGATAATAAGCACCTGCTTCTCCGACGGAATCGGCCGATATTGGGGCTGTTTGAGCATCTCCACCAGCCGCTCGCCGCGGGCAAGCTGCATCTGGGTGGCCTTGTCCAGGTCGGAACCGAACTGGGCAAAAGCAGCCATTTCCCGGTACTGGGCCAGACTGAGTCGCAGCGTACCGGCGACCTGCTTCATCGCCTTGATCTGCGCGGCACCGCCGACGCGTGACACGGAAAGGCCGACGTTGATGGCCGGACGGACACCTGAATAGAAAAGATCACTCTCCAGATAGATCTGGCCGTCGGTAATGGAAATGACATTGGTCGGGATATAGGCGGAAACGTCACCCGCCTGGGTCTCGATAATCGGCAATGCGGTCAGGGAACCGGCGCCGTATTCGTCGGACAATTTCGCGGCCCTTTCCAGGAGGCGGCTATGGAGATAGAAGACGTCGCCGGGGTACGCCTCGCGTCCGGGGGGACGACGCAGCAGGAGTGAAAGCTGCCGATAGGCGACAGCCTGCTTGGAAAGATCATCGTAGATGATAAGAGCATGACGGCCGTTGTCGCGGAAGAACTCGCCCATGGTGACGCCGGCGTAGGGAGCAATGAACTGCAGCGGCGCCGGTTCGGAGGCTGAAGCGCAAACAACAATGGTATAATCCATTGCGCCGTGATCGCGGAGCTTGTTCACGACCTGGGCAACCGTTGAGCGTTTCTGGCCGATGGCAACATAAATGCAGATAACGTCGCCACCCTTCTGGTTGATGATGGTGTCCAGGGCGATAGCAGTCTTGCCTGTCTGACGGTCACCGATAATCAGCTCACGTTGACCGCGACCGATGGGAACCATCGCATCGACAGCCTTGATGCCGGTCTGCAGCGGTTCATGAACAGATTTACGCTTGACGATACCAGGAGCCTTGACCTCGACCATCCGGAATTCGTTGGTGTCGATGGGTCCGTTTCCGTCAATTGGTTGGCCGATGGCATTCACGACCCGGCCAATGATCGCATCTCCAACCGGAACTTCCACGATCCGGCCGGTTCGCTTGACGATGGAACCTTCCTTGATGTGCTCATTATCCTCACCAAGAATTGCAACACCGACATTGCCCTCTTCAAGATTGAGCACCATGCCGGAAACACCGCCGGGAAATTCAAGCAATTCGCCGGCCATCGCCTTGGCGAGGCCATGAATACGGGCGATTCCGTCCCCAACGGAAATGATGGTTCCGGTTTCGGCAACTTCGATATCCTTGCCGTAGCCTTCAATCTGCTTCCTGATAATCTCGCTGATTTCTTCCGCTCTCAGTTCCATAGGACTTCTCACCCCTTCTGTAATATATCTTGAATCTTTACTAACTGGGTTTTGATGCTGCCGTCCAAGACCTTGTCACCAATCCGGGTCACCACACCGCCAATAAGAGAAGGATCGGTCGCAACATCCAGAATGATCTTTTTACCTGTCGTTTTTTCCAGGGCGGTTCGCATCTCTTTCACCTGCGCATCCGTCAAAGGCAGCGCGGAGGTAATGGTGGAACGAAGAATACCGGCCGCGTCGTCGGCATAGGACCTGTAGTTGGAGGTAATCTGAGAGAGTGAATCGAGCCTCTTCTTGTCGAGCAGCAGGAGCATGAAGTCGCCGATCGTTTTCGCTATCTCGAGACGGGCAACCAAGTCCTTCACAACCTCCCGCTTCACTTCGATCCGGATGCCCGGATCGGAAAGTAATTCCGTTGCCTCGGGACTGCATTCAAGAGCGCTGGAAAACCCCGACAATTCGGTGTAATACTGCTCGACCGAGTTCTGATCCACTGCAATCTGAATGAGAGCCTTGGCGTATCTTCGTGCAATAGCGTTCGTGCTCACTATCCCTCCACAACCTTTTTGAGATATTCATCGACAAACCGATCCTGATCATCCCGCACAACAGCCTGTTTCAAGGTGGTTTCCGCAAGCTGCACGGCAAGCCGGGCCGTTTCCGTCTGCAAACGGGCGCGGGCATGCTGGACTTCCTGCTGCGCGGTAACCTTCGCCTGCTGGCGGATTCGTTCCGCAGCCTCTTTCGCCTCGGCGATGATCCGGGACTTCTCCGCTTCACCTTCCTGCTTGATTGCAGCATAAATCTCGTCGATTTCGCGCGTTGCCTTTTCCAGCTTCTCGTTATATTCGGCAAGCTTTCGTTCCGCTTCTTCCCGCACTTCATCCGCTTCCCGAAGTGTCTTTGCCACTGCCACCCGGCGAGCAGCCAGCAGTCCCTTGATATCCGCTTTCTTCATGGCCCAGAACAGGATACCGGCAAGCAGCACAAAATTGAACAGCCGGTAGGCGAAGTCTTTCAATTGGACAGCAGAATCAGCATGGTGAACGGCTTCAGCAGCCAAACCGGTTGAAGCGAAAACAACAAGTCCGAGCAGGATGGCAGCTGCCGACAGCAGGCTTCGGCAATTCCGGGTTTTCCCGTTCAAAGGGTTCATGACAGGCTCCTTCCAAGGACTTTCTCACAGATGCGGCGGGAAAGAGCATCAGCCTGCGACTGGAGAAGAAGCTCCGCTTCCGCTGCTTCTTTGCGGATGGCTTCCTGAATGCCGGCCAGCCCATCGGCTGCTTCCCTGCGGGCGGCTTCCAGGACAACGGCTTCCTGCTGGCGAGCCTCACGGAGCATCAGGTTCCTCTCTTCGGTAGCCTCAGCTTTCACATCGCGAAGCTTTTGCTCGTACTGCTCCATCTTTTGCCGAACCTCAGCATCAACGGAAACGGTCTTTTCCTTTGAAGCGGCAATCTCCGCTTTCCGGTCCGCCAGTACTTTCCGGATCGGCTTATACAGGAGAATGTTCAACAGAAACATGAGTACCAGGAAATTGACCGCCTGGAACAATAAAACTATGTCGATATTAATCATGCCGGCACCTCTTGTTGCCCGTTTGACCGAAAGTAGCTTTTGGTCCGAATGTCAGACTGCAAAACAGTTATTAGCTACCATACTGCAGATTCAGTGTCAATAAAAATGTTTAGCTTTAATAAAATATTTTATCCTAAAGTAAAAAAATAACAAAATACCCCGAATGTAATCAAAATATGCCCTGTTTTTTGAGTTGTCTTGAAAATGATTGTGTGCACGCCTTGTGACGCTATGCTGGAAACGGCGCAACCACGCCCGATGCCGCACAGCATGCCTCAAAGCAGAGGTGTATCAGGGAGAGAGAATATCGATAATCCTGGTCAGATCATCCACGGTGGCAAAGGATATCTCGATTTTCCCCCCTTTACCGCTCTGACGGATGGCGACCCTGGTCATGAAACGACGCTTGAGACGATCGACAACAGCCGTCATCTCCGGGCCGGGAGGCACTTTCGGCTTTGCCGGACGCTTTGCTTTCAGGCGCTTGACCAGGTTCTCGGTTTCACGCACCGAAAGGTGTTTGGCCAGGATCTCCTGGCGGGCCTGCTCCATGAGCTCGACAGATTCCAGGGAGAGAAGTGCCCGGGCATGGCCCATGGAAAGACGTTCATCAAGGATGTCGTTCTTTATTTCGGACGGAAGCTTGAGAAGCCGCAGCGAGTTGGCTACTGTGGAACGGTCTTTGCCGACCCGCCGCGCCAGCTCTTCCTGGGAGAGGTTGAATTTTTCGATCAGCGAGTGGAATGCCTCGGACTGTTCAATGGCGTTAAGATCTTCGCGCTGGATATTTTCTATGAGAGCGATTTCCAGGGCCGCGTCATCCGAAACATCCTGGATAACCACGGGAACCTCCCGAAGGCCCGCCTTTTGCGCCGCCCGCCAACGCCTCTCGCCGGCAACCAGCTCATAGTGCTCTCGCATCTTCCGTACCACCAGGGGCTGGATGATCCCCTTTTCACGGATGGATGCCGCCAGCTCATCCAGCTTTTCCACGGAAAACTTCTTACGCGGCTGCTCGCTGTTGGGCTTGATATCTTCGATGGGACAGGAAAAATAGCTTTTCTCCTCATCCGTAACGGCCGGGAGAAGGGCCGCCATTCCCTTGCCGAGACCGGTCTTTTTAACCATTGCGTTCCTCCCTTTCAATGATCTCTTTGGCCAACTCGAGATAGCTGGCCGCCCCCCGCGACGCGATATCGTAGAGAAGAATCGGCTTGCCGTGACTCGGCGCCTCCGAAAGCCTTACATTACGGGGAATTACCGTTCTGAAAGCGGTTTCACCGAAATGCTGCCGGATTTCGTCGCTCACTTGGCGCGAAAGGTTGTTCCGTCCGTCGAACATGGTCAGCAGAATGCCCTCAATGGCCAGGGATGGATTCAACCCTTTCTTCACCAGCCTGATGGTCTTCACGATCTTGGAAAGACCCTCCATTGCATAGAATTCGCATTGGAGCGGCACCAGCACCGACCCGGCAGCGACCATGGCGTTCAGGGTCAGCAGGCCGAGAGAAGGGGGACAGTCGATAAGAATGTACTCGTAAGAGTTCACCAGAGGCGCCAGAACCCGGCTGAGCCGCTGCTCCCGATCGGGCAGCGACACCAACTCCAGCTCCGCTCCGGCAAGGTCATCCGTGGAAGGAAGAATATCCAGTCCCGGGAGCAGGGTCTTTTTCACTGCAGCCAGCGGATCAGCGTCGTTGATCAGCGCATGGTAGATGTTTTCCCGGAGGGTATCCTTGTCGACACCAACGCCGCTGCCGGCATTGCCCTGGGGATCCATGTCCACCAGCAAGGTCTTTTTTTCGGCAACGGCAAGCGATGCACCGAGGTTCACTGCCGTGGTGGTTTTTCCGACGCCGCCTTTTTGGTTCGCTATGCAGATTATTTTAGCCATAGATTTAGTGGGTAGAACAGGGTCTGTTGTGGTTCGCAGCCGGAATCCGGCAGGTTGGTATCGCACTGGGACGTGAAACATTACGGAAAATACCACAAAAGGGTCTATTTTTGAAGCGCTTTCTATCCTTGACCAAGCCCATGGTTGGTGAATGTTTCACGCAGAAGCGGCATAACCCCATCATGGCCGACCTTTTTCAGCGCTGCAGGCAAAGGAATTGGTTCCCTGCCAAAGATCATCAGGCTGATCGAAGGAAAGACTTCAACCGTCATTTTTCCTGGCAGAGAGGAAAAATGTATTCCCCTTGCAGATTCGAGTGATTGCCTGAAAATTTTTCCAGAGTATACTTTATGTCACGGAACAATCTGATTTTCGGGAGATTTCCGATCATCGCAGCCCCCAAAGGAACCGCACGAAAAAAAACCAACCACATTTCGGGGCCCAACCAAGACGATCGCTGCTCCGCACCGTGAACTGGTGCCGACAGGCGGGCGTCATGCCTTCCGCGGCGTAACGCCCGGAGAAAGGAGGTAGCGCGCAATGAAGAGATTGGTAACAAAGATGGGTATTATCGCAGGGGTTCTCGTGATGGCCCTGGCCCAGCTGCTGGCGGGATGCAGCGGCTCGGATTCCACCCTTTCCTACTCCTCGTCCACGGGCACATTGCGGGTCTCGCTGACCGACAAGCCCAACCCGGATTTCGACCAGGTGGTTGTCAGGATAAAGGAAATCCGGCTCGTACCGACCGGCAAGGAAGACTTGGAAGACGATGACAGCGGCTTGAAGACCATTCCTTTTGATGGGCCGCGAAGCATCGACATCACCAAGCTCCAGTTCCAGCAGGAACTGCTCGGCACCGGCATCGTCCCGGCCGGCAGCTACAGCCAGGTCCGGCTGATCCTCGAGCCGAATCCCGAGGAAGGCCCGCCCGTAAACTACGTGGTTCTCGTCGGCGACGAAACGATCTATCCGCTCAAGACCCCGAGCGGCCAGCAGTCCGGGGTGAAAGTACTCGGCACCTTC
This sequence comes from Geobacteraceae bacterium, assembly GCA_028683555.1. Taxonomy (GTDB): domain Bacteria; phylum Desulfobacterota; class Desulfuromonadia; order Geobacterales; family Geobacteraceae; genus RPRC01. The sequence continues at coordinate 18,648 of JAQUHN010000007.1, forward strand.
ACGGTGGAGGCGGGGGTCATCAATGCAATCATGATCGACTTCGATCCGACCACCGCTGTAGTGGATACCGGCAGCAGTGAAAAGAACCTGAAGTTCATCCTCAAGCCGACCGGCATCCGCATCGTCCAGCTGGATCAGTATCTCTCGCAGTTTGTCTCCGTGCTGGGAACCATTTCCGCCGACTCGTCATGGACCAGCGCCATCGTTTACATCCTGAAACCGGGCAGCAGTGATGCCATTGCGGCCGGCGAGGTCTTCGCCGAAGAGCTGGAGGGCTTATGGCAGGCGCCGTTCAGCTCGTTCATACCGCCGGGAAGCGGCTATCGGCTCCGGGTCCAGGCTGACGGATTCCTCCCCTACTCGTCGGCAAGTTTTGATGTATATTCCGGAGCAAGGGACCTGGGCACGATTACTATCGAGCCGGTCCCCTAGGGATAAAAACTCAACCGTATGCGTTGACAGGAAAAATCAACAGCTGAAGCAGAAAGGGCAACCCCGGTGGTTGCCCTTTCTGCTTGGCAGGCATAGTGACCTGCCCCTGTTCCCGGATTGCCTGACTACCAGTACCGGCGGCAATCGCGCCCTCAGCGAAAAAGATTTTACCGCTTTGCCAGCAGCCGCGCCACGTCCTTGGCATGGTAAGTCAGGATCAGGTCGGCGCCGGCCCGTTTGAAGGCGATCATGGTTTCCATTACCACCCGCTCCTCGTCGATCCAGCCGTTGCGGGCCGCGGCCTTCACCATGCTGTACTCGCCGGAGACGTTGTAGACCGCCACCGGCAGGTTGAACTCGTTGCGCACCTCGCGCACGATATCCAGGTAGGGCAAGCCCGGTTTCACCATCAGGATATCGGCCCCCTCCGCCACGTCCATGGCCGCCTCGCGGATCGCTTCCAGCCGGTTGGCCGGATCCATCTGGTAAGAGCGGCGGTCACCGAACTGCGGGGCTGATTCGGCCGCCTCGCGAAACGGGCCGTAGTAGCCGGAAGCATATTTCACCGCATAACTCATGATCGGCACGTGACTAAAGCCGTTGAAGTCGAGCGCCTCGCGGATTGCCCCGATCCGGCCGTCCATCATGTCCGAAGGGGCGACCATGTCGGCCCCGGCCCGGACGTGCGACAGGGCCTCCTTGCTGAGCAGCTCCAGCGTTGCATCATTGTCCACATCGCCATCCCTGATCACGCCGCAGTGGCCGTGGTCGGTGTATTCGCACATGCAGACATCGGTGATGACCGCCAGTCCCGGCAACTCCTTCTTCAACGCCCTGACCGCCTCCTGCACCACACCATGCTCCAGGCAGGCGCTGCTGCCGGTGGCATCCTTGTATTCGGGGATGCCGAACAGGATCACCGCCGGGATGCCCAACTCATGGGCCTCCCGGGCCTCGGCCACGATGTTTTCCACCGACAGCTGGTAAATACCCGGCATGGCCGAGATTTCCTTGCGAATTCCGGAGCCGAATGCGGCAAACATGGGGTAGATGAGATCGTTGACCGACAGGGCGGTTTCGCGGACCATCCGGCGAAAGACCTCATTGCCGCGAATGCGGCGCCCCCGGTAGGCTGGATAGAACATTGGATCCTCCATGAATCTGTTCTCGAGGTAGACAGCTGCAAACAGCGGCTGCGGATTGAACCTAGCGGTTCTTTTCGAGATTTTCCACGACCGTCAATCCCGCGGCCTGCAGTTTTTCCCTGTCATTGGCCCGTCCCAGGGAGACGGTAATATAGTAGCCGTCTTTGAGAATATGCAATCCCGGCGGCGCCATGAAGTTGTCATCACCGACACCGTCGATCCGCTCCGCGCCACTGAAGGCTTGTTGCGTTGCTTGGTAGATAGACTCCGGGGTAGTGCCGGACGCCAGGGTTTTCTTGTTCATGAAGGCCGCCTGCGACAGCCCCACCTGCAGCATGGAGTTACCCTTGTCATAGACGCACAGTTTCTGCCCCACCACCGGCTGCTCGGTGACCCGGCACTCGCCGAAATCGATGCCGGTGAGGGCCTTGGCATCGTCCTTCGAAAACAGCATCGCCGGCTCGATAATTTTTGCCGAACCGGTTTCCGTGCTATCCTGTTTGCTTTTACACGCCACCAGCACTACGGCCGACACCAGCAGAACAATCGCAACCAGACATGTTTTTTTCATAACAACCCCTCCTGCAACGGGATACTTTCCAGCCCGAAATTCGGTATAGGTAAGGAAAGTTTTGCAACCACAACCGGCATCTGTCAAAAAGTTTCAGCGTGAGGAGAAATACTGTACGACCTCTTCCGTCAAGGTTTCAATGGTTGCCCTGTGCGGCTCGATGTCGACCCGAAGTCCCAGTTCGCGGCAGGTGGCGGATGTGATCGGACCGATGGAGGCGACGGCAACCCCCTCCAGGAGGTGAATGAGCCGGTTTTCGCCGACCAGCGCGGCAAGATTGGTGACCGTTGACGAAGACGTGAAGGTTACGCAATGGATGCGGTGCTCCTCCAGGGCATCGAGCGCCTCCCGGGAAATGCAATCCGGGATCACGGTTCGATAGGCAATGGGCGCCACCACCTCCATGCCCAGTTCAGCCAGCCCCTTGGGAATCACGTCCCGCGCCCGGTCGGCTTTCGGATAGAGGGCCTTCTGCCCGGCGCCACCCAGTTCGGCAAACTTCCGCACAACTCCTTCCGCATGATAACCGGAAGGGAGCAGATCGGGCCTGATGCCTTGGGCGGCAAGGGCCTCACCGGTCTTCGAGCCGACAGCAGCGACCCGGCACGGCCCCAGTGCCCGGCTGTCGAATCCCAACGCATGGAGGCGCTCGAAAAAAAAGCTCACGCCATTGGCCGAGGTGAAGATCAGCCAGTCGTAACCGGCAAGAGCGGAAATCGCCTCGTCCAGCTCATCGAAGCTTTCCGGAGGGATAACGGCAATGGTCGGACATTCCAGGACATGGGCGCCGTATCCCTCGAGCAGACAGGAGAAGGCCCCGGCCTGGTCGCTGGCCCGGGTAACCAGAATCCCCTTGCCGAACAGGGGACGGCTGTCGAACCAGCGGAGCTTGTCCCGCAGACGCACCACATCGCCGACGATGGTAACAGCCGGTGCCTTGAAACCTTCCTTGAGCGCCTTCTCGGCGATATCGGCGAGGGTCCCGGTCAAGACCTCCTGCTCCGGACGCGTGCCCCAGCGGACCAGCGCCACCGGCGTCTGCGGCGCTCTGCCATGGACTATGAGATTGGCGGCAATCTGGGCGAGATTTTTCATCCCCATATAGAACACCACCGTGCCGCTGCCCAGGGAAAGCTGCTGCCAGTCTATCCCCGACACCTCCTTGCCGCTGCTCTCATGGCCGGTAACAAAAGCGACCGAAGTGGTAAAATCGCGGTGGGTCAGCGGGATGCCGGCATAAGCCGCCGCCCCTATCGCCGCGGTGACCCCGGGAACGATTTCGAACGGGACAGACGCCGCCACCAGTGCTTCGCACTCTTCACCGCCGCGACCGAAGATGAAGGGGTCGCCCCCCTTGAGCCGCGCCACCACCTTGTCCTGCAGCGCCTTCTCCACCAGCATCTCGTTGATCTGCCACTGTTCACGGTTATGGGCGCCGCCGACCTTGCCGGCATAGATCAGCTCCGCATCGGGGCGGGCGAATGACAACAGCCTTTTGTGTGCCAGGTAATCGTAGAGGATGACATCGGCCCGGGCAATGCACTCCCGCCCCTTGAGGGTCAACAGGCCCGGATCGCCGGGACCGGCACCGATCAAATAGACATATCCGATTTTTTCAGGTTTCATCGTCATTTTTTTCTGCACCACTCACCAGGTTAGTAGATAATGTGAAACCTGCCAGGTTGCCGAAAACCTGGCAGGTCTTCATCCCGAACGCCTTACCACGTTCATTTGTCCCGTCCGTACACCTCGCGCAGGATCTCCCGTCCACCGTCGGCCAGCAGACGCTCGGCAAGCTCCGTTCCCAGGGCAAGAAAAGACTCCGGCGGCCCGGAAATGTTTCCCCGTACCGTCCGTGCCCCGTCCACCGAGGAGATGAAGCCGGTGAGCCGCAGTTGCTCGCCGTCCGTTTCGCCGAACGCGGCAATGGGAACCTGGCAGCCCCCCTCGCAGCGCAGCAGGAAGGCCCGTTCGGCGCCAACGGCCCGCTGCGTCTCCGGATCGTTGAGAAACGAAATCAACCGGACCAGATCATTGTCATCGAGGCGACACTCAACCCCCAGCGCACCCTGGCCGATGGCCGGCAGCGACACCTGCAGCGGCAGGTACTCGGTCACCCGGTCGCTGAAGCCGAGCCGCTTCAGCCCCGCCGCCGCCAGGATAACCGCATCCAGCCCTTCACTGTCCAGCTTGCCGAGCCGGGTTGCCACATTGCCGCGAATCACCACCATTTCCAGGTCGGGTCGCAGCGCCAGCAGTTGAGCCTGGCGCCGAAGAGCGCTGGTGCCGATCCGCGCCCCCTCGGGCAGATCGGCAAAACAGAGCCCGTGGGAAACGAGCGCATCCCGCGGGTCCTCCCTTTTGGTAATGCAAACCAGCCCGAGGCCCGGCGGGAATTCGGTCGGCACGTCCTTCATGCTGTGCACGGCAATATCCACCTCACCGGCGAGCATCGCCTCCTCGATCTCCTTGACAAACAGCCCCTTGCCGCCCACCTGGGCCAGCGGCACATCCAGTATCTTGTCGCCGGTGGTCTTGATCTTGACCAGCGTTACGTCCAGCTCCGGATACCGCTCGAGAATTCGGGCACGTACCCATTCAGCCTGCCAGAGGGCCAGCGGACTGCTGCGGGTTCCAATTTTCAGTATGTTCGGTGTCATCGTCTGGTTCTCCCGGAAAAGAGGATTTCCATCCTGCATCCTTTTGCCGCTGTTGCTACTCCTCACCGTTATCCGGCGGAACATCATTCTGCATCGCAAGCGGCTCGGGGGAGAGGGCAAACAGGCTGCGCAGGGCATCCAGGTAAAGATCGGTCCGGTTTCCCTGGCCCGGTTGCTTCAGGACGTTGGTGGGAACATGGAGCAGCTTGTTGACAAGGGCGTTGGTCAGCGACTCCAGCCGCTTTTCTTCCTCCGGCGACAGGTCTTTCCATGCGGCGCAGGTTTTTGCCAGCTCGGCCCGGCGAATATCCTCGAAACGGGAACGCAGGGCAACAATCGTCGGCACCACCTCAAGGGAAGAGAGCCATGCCAGAAACTGGCCGATCTCCCCGGCAACGATCTCCTCGGCCTTTTGCGCCTCGCGACGGCGCTGCTCCAGGTTGAGCTCGACAACTCCCTGCAGGTCATCGGTATTGTAAAGATAGACATTCTCCAGGTTGTTCACTGCCGGGTCGATGTCCCTCGGCACGGCGATGTCGATGAAGAACATCGGCCGCAGCTTGCGGCGCCGGAGCACCTCGGCCACCTCCTTCGGCCCGATGATGTGATGGCAGGCCCCGGTGGAGGACAGAACGATATCGGCCTTGTGCAGGTGATCGAACAGATCGTCGAAACGGACCGCCCGACCGCCGAACTCACCGGCAAGCCGCTCACCCCGTTCCAGGGTCCGGTTGGCAACGAAAACGTCGCGGACGCCGCTGGACACGAAATGCTTCGCCGCCAGCTCACCCATCTCCCCTGCGCCGATGAGCAGTACCGCCTTGTCGGACAGGTCGCCGAAGATTTTTTTCGCCAGTTCCACGGCGGCAAAGGCGATGGATACGGCGGACGATGCAATACGGGTCTCGGTCCGCACCCGTTTGGCCACCGAAAAGGCCTTGTGCAGAAAGCGGTTGAGTACCAGGCCGGAGGCCTTGTATTCCGCGGCGTAGCCATAGGCCGCCTTTATCTGGCCGAGGATCTGCGGCTCACCCACCACCAGGGAATCAAGACTCGCTGCGACCCGGAACACGTGGCGAATGGCATGCTCGCCATGGTAGCCGTAGAGGTGGGGCTCGACACCGTCAAAGGGCAGATCATGAAAATCGGCCAGGAAGCGCTTGATACGGGCAATCCCGGCAGCGATGTCGCGGGTCACGGCATACACCTCTACCCTGTTGCAGGTTGAGACGATGACCCCTTCTGCAATATCGGGGAGCGCAACCAGCTGGCGAAGCGGCGCTTCAATTGCGTTGGCATCGAAGGCCAGCTTTTCCCGGATTTCTATGGGAGCCGAATGATGGGAAAGTCCCACGACGATAATGTTCATTGTGTCGAAATTACCTGTAGCTGTGGAGCCCCGGCAGCAGCAGATTTACGCCGAGGAAAGTAAACAGGAGCACGCAAAAGCCGACAATTGCCAGGATGGCCGCCCGGCTGCCCCGCCAGCCGGTTGTCAGCCTGCCGTGAAGCAGTGCGGCATAGACGAACCAGGTGATCAACGACCAGGTCTCCTTCGGGTCCCAGCTCCAGTAGGAACCCCAGGCGGTTTCCGCCCAGATGGCGCCGGTAATGATCGCGACCGTCAGCAGTGGAAAACCGATCGTCAGGCAGCGATAGTTGATGTCGTCGAGAATTTCCAGCGAGGGCAGCCGGCGGTACAGGGCGCCCAGCTTCTTCTTTTTCAGGAAATGCTCCTGCAGCAGGTACATGACACCGGCGCAGAACGCAATGGCAAAAGCGGCATAGCCGGCAAAGGCGGTAACCGTATGGATCCCGAGCCATCTGCTTTGCAAGGCCGGATTCAGCGGCACGATGGCCGAGGGAAAAGTTGCCGAGACAAGCATGACGATCAGCGCCAGCGGCGTTACAAAGGAACCGAGGATAGCGGCCCGGTAGCGATGCTGAAAGGCAATAAAAACGCCGACAATGGTCAGGCTGAAAAACGACAGCGACTCATGGAGGTTGGTAATGGGGGTATAGCCGGCTTCCAGGTAGCGGAAAAAGGTGAACAGGCAATGGCAGAAAAAGCCTGCCGCCAGGACCCAGCGGGAAACCCGGCCAACCACATTGCTGGGGCGAACAAGGTACAAGAGGTAGAGGAGCGTCGCCGCACCGTACAGCAGCAGTACCAGGAGATGGAAATGCTCGCTCATTCTGCTACCCCTTTCTCAAGTCCCAGTTCACAGAGACTGAATCCGGGCCCGGCAATCTCCCGCAGCAGGCGATCAACGGCATCCGGCGAATCGCCGCGCAGCAGACCCGGCAAATCATGGGAAATAAGGGAATGCAGAATTTCCTTCACCGCATGACAACCCTTTTTCGAGGAGAGCAGTTTTTCCCGGACCGCCCCCAGAATCCGCAGCACTTCCCCATACTCCTCACCAAAACGGGCTTCCAGCTCCTCCCGGATTTCCCGGGCCAGCACCGGGCATTTGCCCCCGGTGGAAACGGTCAGCAGCAAATCGCCCCGCGCCACGGACGCCGGGGTAGTGAAATCGCTCCGCTCCGGCATATCGGCGATGTTCGCCGGAATCCGCCATTCGGCGGCCTCTTCGGCCACCGCGTTGCTGATGGTGCGATCCCCGGTGGCGGCAAACACCAGGAAGGCGCCGGCCAGGTCGCCGCGCCGGTAATCCCGGGCGAGATGGGTTATCCGCCCCTTATCCAGCAGCCCCCGCAGCCCCCGGGAAAGTTGCGGGGCAATGACCGTCACCAATGCCCCCGAATCCAGTAACGTTCGGCACTTGCGCTCGGCAACCGCACCGCCACCGACAATAATGGCGACCTTGCCGCGAATGTCAATATTGATGGGGTAATACTTCATATTCCGATCCCTGTGGCAGGAGCTGAGAGGGGAAAAAGATCCTGCAAAACGGCACTCTTCCGCTAGTAACGACAGACCCGTGCAAGTTTACCACAGCATCCGGACGTGATGGAGAAATTTTTTCAGCACGCTTCCGCCAAGTCCTCCCTGAACGAGGATTGCCGCACCCGGCAAGCATGCCGGGTACCGTGGATGTCATTTTCTTGCCCCTGCTCCTGGAGTTATACCGACAAATCCCTTCATTTCAAGGCCTGCTCGCCAAACGCCATGGTCACAACCAGTGTTCCTCCGGGGACTGGGAAAAGTTGAAAAAAGTGCTATATGAAAGGATATACTGATCACCCCAGCCATGGAGCTTTTTCTGCATCGGAGGTGTTCCCATGAAAAGTCCGGTTGTCCCACGCTTCGTCGCAGCAGTGCTGGTTGTCACGACGATCACCGCATGCGCTCCATCCATGCCCTACATGCTGGGCAATGGTTTCTACTCGGAGAGCTATTCCAAGGCCCAGATGCAGGCAGCGGCAAATAACGGAAAGGTCAAATTTCTCGGAAAGTTCACCGAGGACGGCACAGCATGCGGCAACTATGTCCAGGAAGCCACCGACAACAACCTGGTTCTTCCGGTGGTCAAGTCGCAACTGGCCAGCTTGGGCGGCAACGCGGCAGACAATATCGTAGCGAAATGGAACTTTGCCGATTTCATGCTTGGCATCACTCTCCTGCCGGCGATTCTTGGTTGCCGCAGTTACACGATCAGTGGTGAAGCCTTGCTGGTGCAGCCGTGAACGAGTTGTACGGATGTGCCTTCAGCAAGCTTTCCGGGAGTGGTTATGGAACAGGTAATCCGCAATGAAATTGTCCGCTTTGTGCGTGAAAGTCCGGAAAACCGGTTCCCGGACAGCGAGCAACCCTATTTCGAGAAACCGCTGATCGGTTTCGCCGCAGCAGACGACCCGCTATTCAGCGACTACAAGCAGATAATCGGCGAATTTCATCTGACCCCGGCGGAGATTATGGCAAACACCTACGGAGAACAGCTCGGGGTGGCAAGAACCGTCATCTGCTGGATCCTGCCGATAGCCGGAACGACCCGGGCAGGCAATCGCAAGGAAAAGCTGCGGCCATGCCGCGAGTGGGCACTGACCCGCGCATACGGAGAACAGTTCAACACCCGGCTCCGCATGCATCTGTCAGAAATGCTCGGGCTCTGGGGTGCCCAGGCCGTTGCCCCGCTTCTTTCCGGGCTGTGGCGCCCGGTCATGGACCCACGGATCGGCATGGCCTCCACCTGGTCGGAACGTCACGCGGCCTATGCCGCGGGCCTTGGCACCTTCAGCCTGAACGACGGCTTCATCACCGACAAGGGGATCGCGCATCGCTGCGGCAGTATCGTCACCGACGAAGCGATCACCGCGACGGAGAGAACCTGCAGCACCCCCTGGAGCAACTGCCTGTTCTGCCGCGAGGGAAGCTGTGGCCTTTGCATTCGGCGCTGCCCGGTGGGGGCGCTTTCACCCCAGGGGCACGATAAGGAAAAGTGCCAGGCATACGTGTACGGCGAATTGCGGCGGTCCGCCGGAGAGCTTTACGGCGTCATGGAAACCGGTTGCGGGCTCTGCCAGACAAAGGTGCCATGCGAATCAAGGGTGCCGGCCGGCCGGGCGCACGGCGGCGAGTAACGCACCCCTGTTATCCTTTCCTTTACCATGGAACCGGTGTTACGGCAGGCACTATTTCCCTCATTTCCTGATTCACAACACTCCCCCTAAAGTATTACTAAAAAAAGCCGATACTATATTTACCGAAATTGTCGTTGCTTGCGCGCAAGTCACTGACACAGGGTCGCACACGTTAACGAAAAGCACCGCCGTTATCGAACCGATCCGATGGGGAGGCGGACATGACGCAAAAAGACCTGCCAGACAGCGGGGTAACCTTTGTCATGGCTGAAGACGGAAAAATGCTGCTGGCCGTATGCGAACCGGTTGCCGCCATGACGCCGATCGACAAGGAGCAGGTGAACCAGATTCTTGCCAGTCAGGGATTTGCGGACCTGTTCATTTTTGCCGAAGCCCTAGACAAGCTGGTGAAACAGTATAATGCCGGGTCAGGATTCACCCTTGTCGTTGGTGAGCGCCGCGACGGCGCTTTTGCCCTGGACATCGACGCCGACCTTATGCAGGCACACCTTACCATGACCCCCGCTTGCGGTGGCCAGCCGGTTTCCGCTGACCGGATTTACGCGGCATTGCAGGAACAGGGCATTACCTTCGGCATCCTCGATGATACCATTGAAGCCTCGGTTGCCAAAGGCTATACCAGAAACAAATTGATCGCTGAAGGCACCCGTCCGACAGCAGGGGATGACGCCCAGTTCATCAGCCTGCTGCGGGAGGTCAAGAACTCGCGCCTGCATTGCGACGACATGGCTACAGTCGATTATCGCAACTTTGGCGACCTCATTACCGTTAAACCGGGTGATCCGTTGATGCGGCGGCTACCAGCCAGCGACGGCAAGCCGGGCACCACTATCCTCGGTTGCCCGGTAGCGGCACCAAGGGGAAATGATCTCCAGTATTCGCCGTTAATCAGCGGAACCGTCCGGCACAAGGATGACCCTGATCTGCTGGTAGCGGCAATTTCCGGGCAACCGTTTCTCCTGCCGCACGGCGTTACCGTGGAGCCGGTCATTACCATCAAGGATGTTGACCTGGCCACCGGCAACCTGGATGTCGATGGATCACTCACTATTACCGGCGACGTAAAGCCGGGCATGCGGGTAAAAGCCACCGCCGATATCGTTATACAAGGCATGGTAGAAGCGGGACATGTGGAAGCAGGTGGTGACGTTGAAATACGCGGCGCGATTATCGGCCAGGGCGAGCCGAGGATCGGTACGGAAGGACTGAATCCGGCTGCGGCCATGATACGGGCGGCAGGCTCGGTGAAAGCGCTTTTCGTGGAAAACGCCCGTATCACCTCCGGTGCCGACATAATAATCCGTGAATTCGTCATGAAAAGCGAGCTGAACGCCGGCAACAGCATCCTGGTTGGCGAATCGGAATCGAGCAAAGGACGCATCATCAACTCCGTATGCCGTGCCGCTGCCAAAATCGAAGCAATAACCATCGGCTCACGGTCAGATACCGGTACCGTGCTGGAAGCCGGCGCAGATCCGGCGGTTCAGGAGAAATTCACCATGGCAAAGCAAACGATGCACGGCAAGCAAAGAGAGTTTGAAGAAGCCTGCAAAGCACTACAATACTTCCGGGATACGCCAAGTAGCGTCACTGCTGTTGAACTACAAGAGAAAGAGCTAGCCGTATCCCGACTGCAGACGGAAATCCAGGAATTGACCGGACAGCTAAAACGGCTGAAAAGAAGGTTTGACCTGTTCGGCAGCGCCGAGATCAAGGCAACACGGCAGATTTATAGCGGGGTAAGGATCAGAATCGGAGAAAAGACCCTGCTGCTGGATAACGATATGGAAGGCGCAACTTTCTACTTGGGAGAAAACGGCATCACCTTCTGAAACCGGAGATTCTCGCCAGCACAACCCCCTCATACCTGCGGGACAAATCTATTTCCCTCATCCTGCCAAAGGCAATCCTGCCCCACTCTGGCGCCCATACGTGCCCCGTCCTTTCCTCTTGCAACCACCAAACTCAACACGCCGCGGCTCCCTGTTCCAGCGTCGCCACCTTGGCCAGGCGGCGACGATGGCGCTCGGCCCCGCTGAACGTGGCAGCAAGAAAGGTCCGGACCAGTTCCCACGCCTGTGCGTAGCCCACCACCAGGCTGCCGAGACAAATGATATTCATATCATCGTGCTCTACGCCCTGATGGGCGGAGTAATCATCGTGAATCAGGGCGGCCCGCACAGCGGGAACCTTATTCGCGGCAATGGCGGCCCCCACCCCGCTGGAACAGAAAGCAATACCTCGATCCATCGCCCCTGCTGCAACTGCCTTGGCCAAGGGAATGACGAAATCGGGATAATCATCGTCCGGGTCGAGCACTGTGGCGCCGAAGTCCGTTACCTCGTACCCGGCCTCCGCGAGGGCAACAGCCATCCTTTCCTTCATGGTGAAGCCACCGTGGTCGGCGGCAATGCCGATTCGCATAACCGTTGCTCCTTTCACCAGTCGAACAGGCCGTCATCATTGCGTCGCACCGGCAACGAGAGTTCGCCCTGACGATCGAAAAAAGGCAACGGGCTGCTTTCCTGCCAAGGAGCCCGTTGCCTTTCGATTCAATCAATTTTCACCTGAACAGCCCTGAAATCTCAGGCCCGCAGATTTCAACCAAACCGGATTCTTGCCGGGTCACTTCCTGTGGAACCCCGCCGGATTCCTCAATGACGGCCCTTCCCGCCGCCTCTGGCAGGTGGCGGCGGGCCATACTGCTGATAGTGCTGACGGATCACCCGACTGCGCGGCTGGTAATGGTAATGCTGGCTGCGCACCGCCGGCTGTTGCTCCATGCGGGGATACCGTTTTCCCGAATAGTTTCGCTGATAGGTAGGCAGCGGAGCTGGCGGAGGCGCTGTCCTGCGGTTCCAGCTGTTCCAGCCGCTGCGGCGCTGCACCCATTGCGGCCCCCAATGATCACCCCAGCGAGGCGGGGCAGTTGCCCGCCAGCCGCGAAAATATGGCGGCGGGTGGCGGTAGTAGCGAACCGGAACCCGCAGGATATACAGCGGCACCACCTCCGGCGCCACGAGCCCCCAAGGGCCATTGTACCAGGTACTGGCGTACCAGTTGTCGTCATAAAAGACCCAGTACATGCCGTCGTAAAAGAAATAGTTGGCACTCAACTCCGGAGCGTAGTAGACCGGGTAACCGGGTACCCGGGCAAGTCTCGGGTACAGCGGCAGATTGATGCCGATGCTCACGTTGGGAAGCCCGATACCGATGCTCACCTGGGCTTCCGCAGAAACCGCCAGGCACAACATCATGCCCAGCACCAGAACTGCGCAACGAATTTTCCGCATTGTGTCCTCCCTTTTCAGGAGCAGGGTCGCGGACTCTCCTTGCACCGGCAAGGATCCCGGCCCCGGCTCGCTGATCAGCAGGTGGTAGTATCCCTTCCTTTCCGTAACGCCAAACCTGATTTCAACTATACGTCAGGCATTACATCTGTCAACAAAGCCCGCAGTCACAGAAGCCGGCAGCTCCAAGGGACTGGCACACGGAAGCGTTACAGTTTTCTACCAGAGATCGGGACCAGCCTTGATCATCCCGGCGACTATACCCTTCACGCGCTGCAGCATCCGCTCCCACGCATCGCGCTCTGCCCCGCAGGCAGCCTCTGTTCGAGCATTGATTGCCTTGTAGATATGCGTGGCAAAGGGTTCCAGTAACGTTATTGACTCTTTGTCTTTCGCCTCAACCGCTGCAGCCAGGGCATCCAGATACTTTTCCATGGTATTCATGATGGTGCTCCTTTTTGGTTAGTTGCTATCCGGAGAGCGGTGTCAAAACCGCGCTTGGGCAGCAGTTTTATGGAGTTTCCGAATCATCGCTGCCGGCTTTCGGCAAGCTTTTCCAGCAGCGGCTTGAGGAACTTTTCAAAAACAACCTTCTGCTTCGCGGTCAGCAGATCGTAGTCCCCTTCGTTATCCAGCAAAAAGGTGCCGACGCCGATCACCGTTTTTGCCAGATAGCCGGTCCCGGCAACAATTTCCTCAATCTCCTCGCCACGTTTGCTGAGCAAATCTTTCATCAAACTCAAGTCTACATTCATGTAATTTTCTCCAACAGAAATAATGGGTGCTGCGTGTCGAGTGGGTGGTTCCGGAAGTTCCCCTGGATCAACAACAACCTTTGGTGAATTTTTTTACCAGATAGGTGGCTTCCTTGGTCCGCCCCTGTCTTTGCAGGAGCGGCACGAGTCGCTCCGCCGCCTCCCTGGCGTGGGCCGGAGAAGCAAGCAGCGTCGAATAGCTTTCGACAGCATTCGACTCATCCTGGAGGTGGACATACAGATCACCGTGCATCAGCCTGGCCTGCTCCGGAAGCAGGTCATCCGAAATCATCCGCTCCAGGACCCGCAACGCCTCGGGTTCCCTGCCGGTCTCGGTATAAAGCTGAGCCAGTCCAATAGTACAGAGCGGGTTGGCAGGATTTAAAGCAAGGGCCTTGAGCAAAAGATGCTCGCACCTGCCGGAATCGCCCTGGTGGAAATAGAGTATTGCCCTTTCATAATGCAGAATGTCATCTTCCTTCTCTGCGGATAACTCCTCGAACACCCGCAGGGCGCCTTCTTCATTCCCTTCCAGATTGAGGAAGCAACCCTTGGCGAATTCTTCCCCCATTCCGGCATAACGCTCGGGAAGATCTCCGGGCAGCGTCTGAAAATAGAGCGCCAACCTGTCTTCCCTGGTGATAGTACCTGCCATGTCAGGTTGATCGTCGGCTTCTGCTTCGGCCGCGTCCGCCGCGCAACTGCCGCAGCCGTCGACCGGCTCGACCCATGCCGCCGCGGAAACCTCGGAACCAAGTTGGGCCAGCAGTCTCTCGGCGCTTTCCCGGAGAGTTCCGTCATCGGCCAGGTCCATGATGAGCCGCAGATGTTCCCCGGCCTTTTCCCTGTCGCCGCCGGCAAGGGCATGTTCCGCCTCGACCAGGTTCAGGCGACCCAACATAGTGCCTGTCAGCGCGATTTTTTGCCGCACGTCCTCAACCTGGGAAAGGGCTGTCTCGCCGCTCGCCTCGATCTTTTCCAGGGCCTCGCAATAGGCATGTCTCGCATCGGCGAACCGCTCGTCAGCCAGACACCTGTCTCCCTTTTCCAGGTAATGACTGTAATCCTTGCCGAATTTAAACAGTTTCTTCAGAAACATATATTCACCTCAAAAAAAGTGTGTCGCAGCTTTCCGTTTCTCGTCAGGCGGCAAACCGCTCGAAAGTACGTGTACCGCCACCTTGCATTCAGTGGTCCAGGCACAACTCAGCTGCAGCATCGATTGTTGCGCATATCATTGCACATTTCTTTTACGGAACAAATAGTTATTCGGACGGTTATGCGGGACATATCGATTTTCTCCTGACCAATACGAAATTTGCCCTGTTTTCCTACTCTTGCAAAGTTGCTCGACAGCCCCCCATGCCCCGGAAATCGCCGGGAATTGACCTGCGTCATGTTGTCTGGGGAGCAGGTGGGATACCTTCGAGACGCTTGGCAAAACTCGACAGTTCAAGGAGGTTGACTATGGGTAACTGTGCAGGATGTGGCAACGGGGCGGGACCATTTTCCGAAGGAAGAGAACTGGTGGAATTCGTCTACCATGCCCACGGTGGCGGAGTCAGGAACAAGCCCATTACCAGCGGCGGCCTGCAGGCCGTCTGCCAGGGGTGCGGCGCCGGATTTACCCTGGCAACCTACCTGGGAAGCTGCCCGGAGTGCAGCGGGGTCCATGCCGTAGCACCGCCCCGCAGCAATGACCCGGCCAACATCCAGTTTGCCGGTAAAGACTATCGGCTTCCTGAAGCATAATTAGTCCAGCGCCACGGCGACCCGGGGTATCTTGCAGCGGTCAATCACCGGCAACCAGTTTCACGAAATCTTCATAGGGATGAAATCCCACCAGCGTCTTTTCACCAAACAGGTGAAACGGGACCGCCGTGACTGCCAGCGCTGCTGCCCTGGCCCAATCAGCATCCACAGCTGCGGCGAACAGACCTTGGGCCAGGATGTCATACACCTCATTTTTCGGCAAACCGGCCGCTTCGGCAATCGCTTCCAGTTCCGGCAGCAGGGCAATATTACGCCCCTCGGCAAAATAGGCGTGGTAGGTCCCGCGCCGGAACTGGTCACCCTTGTCCATGGCTTCCGCCCATTTCCCCAGTTCCTGGGCTCTACGGCTGTTATGTATGCGAGTCCTTGCCATCAGAGGGAGACCGACCTCCCCGGCCACCACCGCCAGCCGCTGCAGCATGGCCCCCACATCAAAATTACGGCCGCGGAACAGGTCACCCAGTTCCATCCCTTCTTCCGGTATTTCCGGATGCAACGGAAAAACCGTCCAGCGCAGCTCAACACCAAAGTCCCGCTGCAGCCTGTCAGTACGCACGGTACTGAAATAACACCACGGTCAGATATAATCGAAAAGCACCTCTACCCGCCGAATGTCTCCTCCCACGATAGTCTCCTTTGTCCTATTAGACACCCGCATTGCAGGATCACCCCCTTATTATCCGACAAACAGCAGCATAATCAAGATCATGCCTGTTACCGGAGAGTGTCCGCCGTTTTCTTGTCGTTGGTGCAGGTGAAGTTGCCGAGCGATCAACAAATCTGTACCGACTGCTCTTGCAAGCTGCATAGTCTGCTATACTTAATCGTACCGTATCCGGAGAGAGGAATCCCACACCATGACCTGCTCTGCCAACAATGCCAAGAGTACAGCTGAGTCTGGTACAAAGTTGATCCAGGATAAAAGGACCGAGCCTCGTATTCTCCCCTACTATTGCAGCTGGTACCGCAGCATCTTCCCCCGTAAAACAACCGGGAGCGGAAGCGAGAACGAAGGAAAGTTTCAAGGACAGGTACCGGGATAACAAGCAGATAGCATGTCAATCGTTCAAACCATGCAAGACCGTCAGACATGATGCCGCCACACGTCCTTTCCCTGGTGACGCCTCACGTTTCAGGGAGACCTGCATGGCACATGTCACCATGACTTTTTTCCGGCAAGGAGGGTATCCATGAACGAAGCGAAACCTAACGACTACGACCAGGCACCGCATCATCTGCGCGGGCTGCTCCGGCACTTCGCAGACCTGCGCGACGGCACGCACGGCAACGGGGCAACCAGCCGGGCCGACAAGGAGCAGCTCTTCATCGCGGCAGTCGCCTTCCTCGATCCATGTGCACGCCAGGCCCTTGCCGAACTGAACGAAATTCTGCTGCTCGGCAGCGGCACCATCACCGCCAGCGGCGTCACCGGCCAGCCCGGCAGCGACCTCAGCGCTGTGTGGACCCTTGCCTGGCCGGAACAGAAACGGGCGGATATCCCGCCCATTACCCTGAAGGCCTTCTACGGACGCAATTTTCACCACCCGCACCTGCGTGGCGGAACCGTGGGCGTCTGGCCGCTCAATGTCTTTAGCGATGAAGACGCTGCGGCCGAACTGTCGACGCTACGGGCCATAGCCAGCGCCGAGCTGCACAACCTGGTTTTCCAGAGCAACTACCGCATTGTTCCGCAAACAACCCGGGGAGAACGCACCTAATACAATGCAACCGCTTGCAGCAAAAAAAGGCGGCCGAATCGGCCGCCTTTTGTACGAAATATGACTATGCAACAATTGTTTTCCCGGGTCGGCTGCTACTTCATCGCAGCCGGATCGAACCAGAGCGAAACGTCGGCCAGCGGTGTGTCCTTTGGCAGGAAGGGATTCTTGATCCTGATGATACGCCGGTTCTTGAGATTGGCCTTGATTATCGAAGTTCTGTTGTATTTCATGAAAATCGCGTCGAAAGAACCATCCTTCATCATTTTCCGGATCCCGGTCTCGACCCGTTTCGCGAGTGATTTGTCGGATTTATTGAAAAAGAAATAGTAGGGCCAGGGATAGTAGATAAGCAAATTCTTCTCCACGGCAAGATTGGGGATGGCAGCACGGCGGGCGGCATACTCCGGGAAGACTTCGTTGATGCCGCGTGGGAACAAATCCACGCGGTTTGCGGCAACCATCTTGAACAAACTCTCGTAGCCCGCCATGTACACCTTGATGCCATTTGTCTTATAAATCGCGACATCACCCCAGCCGATCCCCTGGCCGACCCGTACTTTTTCCAGCTCGTGCAGGTTTCGTATCTTGTCGATATCCGCCTGCCTGTTTTTGGCGATCAGGGCCACGCGATAGCCGAGGATTCCTTTCCGAAGCGGTATTCGCACGGCACGGTAAGTTTTCTCCTTCTGTACCGAGGTACCGCACCAGGCTATATTGACCATCCCGGCCGGATTGCGCAGTTCGGCAAGGGATCGTGCCTCATTCATGCCGGATTTGCTCGGTTGAAGTGTATACGGCCCATAGTCGGCTACCGTCTTCTCGAGGGCCGTCTTCAAGATTTCGACCAGATCGTTGTACCGCGAATCGGCCCCCGACTCAAAGGCGGGATAGACGACCGTGGTTTGACCTATAGCCATCGTCGAAGTCAGAATGACGAACAGCAGCGATATCGCAAACGAACGCTTCATTGGTTGCTCCTCGCATCGATCCTTTTCGAAGCTCGTTTCAGCCCCTTTTTGTGCGTAAACCCGTTATGCTGCGACAGCATACTGTGCTATCCGCGTCAGTTCATCCAGAGTATACGGTTTGGCAATTGACCCACAGAAGCCGTAGTCACAGAAGTCGGCCATGACAGGATCGTTGGAGTACCCGCTTGAAGCGATCAATCGGGCATAGGGGTCAAACGCCAGGATATCTTTCGCGCTTTCCCTGCCACCCATCCCGCCTGGTACCGTAAGGTCCATAATTACAAATGAAAATGGCTTGTTACCTTCTTTGGCCAAGCGGTACTTCCTGACCGCCTCCTCACCGGTGGCGCAGGTCGTTACCTCATAGCCGAGGTGACCGAGCATTTCGGCGGCAAGTTCCCGGATCACTTCTTCATCGTCCATGACAAGCACCGAGCCTCCGGCAAGAGCTTCATGCTGCGTGACCCCGTCGCAGATCTCCGACTCGGATGATGCTGTACCGGTGGATGGCAGGTACAGGGTAAATGTCGTCCCTGCGCCGACCTTGGACTGAGCTTCGATATGTCCGCCATGCCGGCTGACGATAGAGTGAACAGAGGCAAGACCAAGGCCAAAGCCGCCAGATTTTGTGGTGAAGTAGGGGTCGAATATTTTCTTCCGCACATCTTCCGGCATACCGCACCCCTCATCGGAGAACAAGAGTTTAACGTAGTCACCGGCGGGCAGCATGAAGCTGTTTTCTCCCTCAAGGGCAATATTCATCCCCTGAACGGTAATCGTCCCGCCGCCCGGCATCGCTTGCACGGCATTAATGACGATGTTGTTGAACATCTGGCTGACCTGACCTTCATCCGCCTCGATGTCATGAAGACAATCGGGGATTTTCAGCATCCCTTTAACGTTTGTGCCCCGTAACGCGAGGGACAGTGATTCTTGCACGATTTTCCCTATCGATACCGTTTTCTTTACCGGGGCTCCGCCTTTGGCGAAAGTAAGCAACTGGGTGGCGAGCTCGGTTGCCCGGAGTGTCGCCTTTTCGGCATTATCCAGGAGCCTGGCTGATTTTTCCGGTCTGGCCAGAACCATGCGCGCCATCGAAATGTTTCCCATAATGCCGGTAAGGATATTGTTGAAATCATGTGCTATCCCTCCGGCAAGCACCCCCAGGGATTCGAGACGTTGGGCGTTGAGCAGCCTGTTCTGCAGGGATTCGCGCTCCGTGATGTCGGTAAAAATGTCGAGTCGCAGATTCCGGGCCAGCTGGGTATTGACAATGACATGTCGGTCAGAACCGTCTTTGCAGACAATTATCGATTCTGATGGGTGGATTGTTGCGCCATCGGCAAGGGCTGTATCAATAGCCGCCTCCCGACGGGAGGTGAATTTTTCGCGATTGGCCGGATCGGGATAGGCACGGAGAAACCAGTCATCAAGCGTGAGAATTTCGTCGGTATCGTAGCCGAACAACTCAATAAAGCAGTTGTTGACATGCTTTATAACGCCGTCGCTGTCGGTCCATCTGACACCGACCGGCATAACGTCAATGAATGCCTTGAGGGTCTTCTCGCTCTCGTGCAGCACCTGTTCCGCGGTCTTGCGTACCTGATCCTGCCGTGCTTCGGCAAGCGATCGGGTCATTTCGACAATCGAGCGCTTGAGATTTTTCAGTTCGCCGAAAAAGTCTCCTTCAGGGACACAGGCAGCTTCTGCCTCTCCCGAACTGACCTTCAGGGCATACGATTCAATCGCCTTCAGCGGTTTTATCACTTTTCTGCGCAGAAGCTGAAAAGGAATAAAAACCAGAAAGGCGTTGAGGGTAACAATGCTAATGATGATGATAATGGCAAAACTGTGCAACGAGCTTTCCATGAAACGCGGGGTCATGAAGACCTGCACTGTGCCCACATGGTTGCCGTAGATGACGATCCTTTCCGACTGTGTCAATAAATCCCTGTCCCGAATCTCGCCTTTTGTCGGGACAACCCGCCACTGCGAGTCCCGCGCAAAGCCCGAGACTCTTTCGCTACCGTCGATCCCGCTAATTGTCACGGCGAAAACTTCATTGTTCCGCATGGTGCTTTCGATGATCTTGTCAATCTGCTCGGCATCGAAGTTCCACAGCGGCAGGGCAAGGCTGTTTGCAAGCTGGGAAGTGGTGACGGCAAGTCGAGATTCCAGGCGACCGATTTTCTGACTCCGTTCCCAACAATAGTTCGCAACACCGAAGGCGGACAAAACAACGGTGGTAACCGCTACCAGCGTAAAAATTATGACTTTTGTAACCGACATATCGAGTCGTTTCATGAGGTTCGGTCCTATTCGATTAGTCTCGCCCGCTGGCAACTGTTCCCGTCCCGGTCAGGTTCATTGAACCAACAGGGAAAAACTGACCTCTTTCGAAACACATGCTATACAATTTAGCAACAATATTCAAACTATGCCACAGTGGCTTTGAAAACCATTCACTACCCTGCTGTTTGAAACGCAGGGGCGGTACATCAATGAGCTATGTTCTTATCGGTACGACCCGGCAACTCTTGAGTTATATTTAATTAATGGCAAGGCGAGCAGACAGCTCGTAGGGGATCTGATTTGAAAAGTCAGTTTCCTGGATTTCAGGACTTGACCCTTGTACCCGGCTCCAACTTACTTTTGTATTGTACTGCTATACATTGGTGGGAATCCGACGATATCAACGGTCATCGAAGCGACCCTGATATCAGGTACTTCGTGGAAGCAGCTGAGAAGCTCGCGGTGGATCTGTCCTTTCACGATTCTGCGGTTTCTCGCTTCAACGATATACCTCAAGGTCAACTCGATCCAGTTGTCCGTCATGGTAATGTAGATAGACGGTTCAACAGGAACTTCATGAAGGGATGGATATTTCTTTGCCATCTCCTCGAATTCAGCTTGTGCGCCGGCATGAAATGATACCGTCAATTCCTGCCCCTTGGCCAGAATGATCTCGACTGCACGACGCCAATCACTGTCATAGGTGACAGGGACCATGATCTCGTCCCAAAGGTAACAGGAATGCTGCGTATAGTTGAAAACCGGGTCGGAGAAGACCACGCGATTGGCAAGACTTACGACCCTGCCCGTGTACTGGTCGGCTTTTACCCATTCGCCAATCTCCATGACCGTTGTACGCAGCAAACTGATGTCAAGGACGTCTCCTACCACATTGCCGATTCTTATCCGGTCGCCGATTCTGAAGATGTTGCCGGTAATTATGTTCAGATAGCCTGCGAACGAACCTATTACCTCTTGCGAAGCGAAGGCTACACCAGCGCCCAGGATCCCGATAATAGTTGCAAAATTACCTCCAAACCCGAATACGATCGATACAATGACCAGTGCGGCCGCAATGTACATGCTCTTCCGAACCAGCACACTCACGGTGAGCATTTGCGCCTCATCCTTGATACTTTGCTTGAGGAGCCTGCCTGACAGACGGCTTGCAACCACAGCAAGGCCGACAACGATCAGTGACACAATGAGTTTCTGCAGTATTCCAAGATAGAGCGGCGGGATGTGATTCATAGGTATCTCCTTGCCATCATTATATCTGAAGAATTGAGCCCTGCCCGCTGTTGCCGTGTAGTACCGGCAGGTTGGTGATAAAACGTTATGCAGACGGGTGGAGGCAAGGCGCATGGAGTGCAGAACCGAGACACATCACCTAGACAAGGCGCGAGTACCAACACCGCGTAACACAGCACACGGTCGCTGCCGCAGGTTTCAGCAACCTGCTACTAGCCCGTCCATACACAGCATCACTGATACTATACAAGAAGAAACAAGGGGGACAAGTTTCGGTTATTTGCGGAGAAGAAACGGGGAAGTGAGCCGGGCAATGCCGGGTTGCAGAGAGGATTGAGGACAGCACAGGAAGTCGTTATCCGGGCATGGTGAAATATTCGTGAAGCGTGGAAGTTTTCAGGCAAATCGGCGCAGCGGAGCTGTTCGGGGCATCATAATGCAGGGAAGCTTCCCCATTTTCCTAACCCGGAATACAGGGAAGTATCCCTAGTGCCGCAAGGGCTACAATCACCACAAAATGTACTGTGCAGCCCCTCTTGTGATCCACATGCGTTACGGGAATCGACAAAACGACTACGGGTCGGTTTCTTTTGCTACTGGTCGTGAGGGTAGATTGTGATCGTGCAGGTCGTACTGTCAGGGACCCAGGTGAACTCGCCGGAGGCATTATCATTGGGATAGCAGAAGAAGCCATATTTACCGTTCGAGTCGGCTGTTGCAGCGCTATGCAGAGCTTTGACATACCCGGTGTCGGAAGGGCTTGGGTTGGAACCGCCGCTCAAAGTCTGCCAGCCAGCCCAATTGGTGTAACTACTGCCAAAAAGCTGATTCCCACCCACAGGCAAACTGGCCCAAAATGCATTGTATGAATCTGGAACCCAATTACCACCGACAGCAGGCCAGACTTTATTCGGTCCGATGATGCGGTCCATATTCGCCGGATAATCAGCGCTGTTCCAGACCGTATTAACCGTGGCGGGCCAGATAAGAGCATCCCATTGATAATCCGTTTGTTGTTTCAGTGCATTCTTGACCGCAGTGAGGCTGGTAAATCCGTATTCGAATCCCGATACACAGCCGGTGTAGGCGCTTGGCACATTGGAAAAAGTTACGGTGATCGGGTAGGAATATTCATCGATGTAGGAGAGATCAACGGTATATCTCGAAAAGGCCGGTTCATAAAGGTATTCCATGAAAGAGTAGGTTGCCGTCGCATTCGAGTTATAGTTGAAGGCATCAGGCGCCGTGCCCTGCTCGATGGTGCTTGTGAGGCGTGAATTCGAAAAATAGATCCTCATTTCCGGGTTGGTCAGCAGCGGAAGCTGAAGTGTCTGGCCGGCTTGAAGCGTAATCGGCTGAGTTGCGGTCTGCTCCTGGTATGGGTAATTGTACACATACAAGGTGTCCTCGGTGGTATTATTTATGGTGAACTGGACAGTCGTTCCTCCTGTCAGCCCAACATATGTTCCGACAGCCCCCCCGTCATTGCCGCCACAGGAGACCAGGCTGAAAATCGCCATGAGCAATGTTACGGATAACAGAATTTTTGCCAGCATAAGTCCACCCCCATACCTGACACTATTTGAGATAATCCTGACCGGATAAATTGGCCGCAGATTCTTCAATCCACGGCAGGCAGCAACGACATAGCACACCGTGCCGTCGCGTCCACCAGTGAAACATGTCTCCGAAATGCAACCGAAAGGTACTCTTCTATCTATCGGTTGCATGGCGAAAAACTAAATTTTCCGTAGTAGCACGGCAGCGGACCGATTAACCATAACCATGAAATATCCACGTTCATATGGGGTCAAGCCCTGCCGCCATATGACCCTTTCACGTTATCGTCAACTGGCTCAACGGGATGCACGATACATCCGGTCTTTGTGATATCTGTCCCGAGAAGTTTTGACCGTTTCCACCGTGACCGCATGCTTTGAAACATTGGCGCGTGATGAATCCAAAAGTGCCGTGACCTTTCTGTCGCCAAAGTATTGGGCAAAATGGGCGATGGCCCGAGCATTTTCGGTAAATATCCGGGTATTCATATTGGTAACCGTATCGCAGGCGGCATGGTAACAGCTGTCATATGGTTCGCCGGCGGTGCCGCCAAAAAGTAACGCTTCCGCTTCGGTTTTCTTCCCATCCAATTCTGTAAACAAACCGCCAAAGGGGATTCCACGGTCTGCGAAAGCCTGATAGTCGGTGCTGCCGGTCAAGGGAGTCGGCTTGGTCGGCAGGTTGTTGGCATGAAAGTAATCGAGCAGTACCCGTTCAATGGTTCCCGACCCTGCCGGTGTTGTTGCGTAGCGATTGCTCGGATCATCCATCGTATCGGAAAGATCACTGTCTTCAACCCCTCTGACGAAATTATGGGATGCGATGCAATCGACATTAAGGTACAGGGCGATAGTGCGCAATTCCTCAGGGGAAAGAGTGTCGAGATAGTGCTGGGAGCCCACTGTGCCGACTTCTTCCGCACCCCACCAGGCAAATCGAATTTTATTTTTCGGCGTGTATCCGCTGAGGCCCAACTGACGGGAAACTTCAAGCAGCGCGGCGGTGCCTGAGCCGTTATCATTGATGCCCGGCCCTTCAATCACCGAATCAAGGTGCGCCCCTATGAGAACCACCTGATCGCTTCTTCCGGCGACGGTTTCGGCGAACAGGTTATACGTTGAAGCAATGGCGTTAATACCATTCACGGCAACCCGTAACGTAGTCGCTGATCCGGCAGCATACCGATCATACAACGTTTTGCCCAGCTCGTAGCGAATCCCGACGACCGGTATTCCCATGGTGAGATCGGCAGACAGGGTGCCAACTATGGCATCGGTTCTCCCCTCCTGGCCCTCGTTGAATAACAGCACGGCAACCGCTCCCCGGGATTCCGCATTCAAGGCCTTGGTACTGAAATCACAAGTCCCACGCTGAATAACGGCAATCTTTCCGGCCACGTCAACACCTTCAAAATCGGCGCTTTCACATCCATCCGTTGAGGTATTGGGCTCCACGCCGGGAGGAAAATCCGGGGTGACAAAGACGATTTCAGCGCTAACATCGCCAATTCCGGAATAGGCTATGGTTTGGTAGTCGGTTCCCCAGACATAGACTTCCTGTTCCGGTGAAACCATCGACAGCACCGGATTTTGGGTTTCAAAAAAATTACGGTATTCGAAGCGCTGCTCCCAGACTCTCAAGCCAGTGCCACGCAAGCGGTCTTTAATGTAATCCATGGCCTGAAGGTACCCCGGAGAATTTGAGGAGCGACTCAATGCATTGCCGAGAGATATGTTTTCCAAAACCTGAGCATGGCCAACAAGTGCCTCACTGGAAATCGTTTTATCCAGTTCGAGAACCGGTGTTGCCTTTTGACCGTCACAGGCAGCGAAAAACAATGTCGAGGTCAATGTGATAACAATCGCGCAAAACATTCGGGTACATTTCATTGCATCTCCTTTAATAAAATAACTGCATGGTACCATACTGCAAAACAGGGATAGATCTATTCCTGTTTCCTTCTGCTGGTATTTAGTTTCCATCCGGAAACCCCGGATTTGAAACTATTGGTTTTCAATTCGGAAACGAGGTATTTTTGTCCTGGCAAGGAAATCAAGGAGTTGCGCGGAGGCGTACCCAGGGTACGCCGCACAAGCAAGCCCGCGAATTGACACAGCCAGGGCGAAAAAGAACCGTTTCCGGATGAAAACTATTTATATATTTCAAGAACGTACCCTTGACCTCTCTTGACCGCCAAGTTACCGCAAAAAAACTTCGATTTCCGGTTTTTTTGAATCAAACCGGTTCCATACATTATCAACATTTGCTATATAGAGTTTTCATTCGGAAACTCCGGATGTGAAACGAGCGTTTTCCAATCAGGAAACGAGGATTTTTTTGTCCTGACAAGGAAATCATCCGGCAAGCAAATCCGTCCCGCCCCTATCCGGTTTCGTCTTCGTCAAACAAGAGGTTTGATTTATGAGTGTAATGTACCTGTTGATGTCCGCTCTCTGTGTCTTTGCCTTGGCATACCGCTACTACTCGGCTTTCATTGCCGCCAGAGTGCTGATGCTCGACGACCGGAACGTTACGCCGGCCGTTACCTGTAATGACGGAAAGGACTATGTCCCGACGAACAAGTGGGTTGTTTTCGGCCATCACTTTGCCGCCATTGCGGGAGCGGGACCGCTGATCGGCCCAACGTTGGCCGCTCAGTATGGTTGGGGCCCAGGATTTTTCTGGATCCTCTTGGGATCGGTTTTTGCCGGAAGCGTCCACGATATGGTCATTCTTTTTGCATCGGTCCGCCACCAGGGGCAATCCCTGTCGGTTATCGCGAAAAGGGACGTGAGCAGGCTTACCGGCCTGACTACCGCCTTCGTTACCCTGTTTATCATCATCGTCGCCCTGGCAGGTCTCGCCGTCGCCGTCGCGAATGCACTCTACAACAACCCCTGGGGGGTTTTTACCATCGGCATGACGATTCCCATTGCCATGATTGTCGGTGTTTACATGTTCAGGATCAGGCCGGGCGCGATCCTGTCCGGCACAGTCTTCGGCGTTTTGGCCGTGCTTGCCGCCGTGTATTTCGGGGCGCCTGTCGCGGAGTCGTCTATTGCCGGGTGGTTCACGTTCAGCAAAGAGAGTCTTTCGATCATGCTGCCGATCTACGGTTTCTGCGCAGCGGCGCTGCCGGTATGGCTGCTCCTTACGCCACGGGATTATCTCAGTACCTACATGAAGATCGCGGTTATCGGGGGACTGGCACTCGGGCTGTTCCTGGTTAATCCCACCGTTAAGATGCCCTTTCTGACCCAATTCGTTAACGGCGGCGGGCCGATCATCCCCGGGCCGGTGTGGCCCTACGTGTTCATCACCATCGCCTGCGGCGCCATTTCCGGGTTCCATGCCCTGATCGGTTCCGGCACGACCCCCAAGATGCTGGAAAAGGAAGCCCAGATTCGCATGGTAGGATACGGCGCCATGCTGACCGAGGCTTTCGTCGGCTTGATGGCACTCCTGGCGGCCGTCAGCCTGATCCCCAACGACTACTTTGCCATCAACACATCGTCAGCGGCCTTTGCCAAGCTCAACATGCCGGTGAAAGACCTGCCGGAGCTATGCCGACTCGTCGGGCTCGATGTCGCCCACCGGCCCGGGGGGGCAATCTCCCTGGCTGTCGGCATGTCGTTCATCTTCTCGAATGTCGGCGAAGGACTGCGGCACACGATGAAATACTGGTTCCAGTTCATCATCATGTTCGAGGCGCTGTTCATTCTGACAACGATAGATGCGGGGACCCGGGTGGCGCGCTACATATTGCAGGATATCCTGGGCCACCTCTATGAACCGTTCAAGCGGACGGACTGGGTGCCCGGCATAATTCTCACCAGCGGTGCAGTGTCCTTTGCCTGGGGCTATATCCTCTATACCGGGGACGTCTCATCTATCTGGCCCATGTTCGGCGTCACGAATCAGACGCTGGCTTCGTTGGCCCTGGCCATCGGCACAACGATCATACTCCGGATTGCCACGAACAAGCTTTACGCCCTTGTTACCGCTGTGCCATGCGTCTTTGTAACCGTAACGACGTTCGTCGCAGGGTTCATGAACATCAAACTCTACCTGGCGAAAGGCATGATGCTCAACACCGTTCTCAGCATCGTCATAATTGCCCTCGTGACGATCGTTATCGTGGACAATGTTCGCGTCTGGAGAAAACTCCTCAAAACGGAAAAACCGCTCGGTATGAACGACGAACGGGGGAGAATCTACTGCCCGGTGGTACCCCCGCATGCACCTGATGATCTGCCGCTGGCGTGATTCATTTCACCTTCCCCACCGGCGCCAGGTAGATGACGAATTCATCGTAGCCATCCACCTCCAGCAGTTCATCGACCAGCGTCTGGTTGTATGCCGCTATGGCACAGGTACCGGTGCCGATGGCTTCGCAGGCGAGGTAGAGGTTCTGGCAAACATGGCCCACGTCCAGGGCAATCACCTTGTAGGATGCCTCCGCGTAGCGCCATTCAGTCCGTTCCGGAATGGCGGTCCAGAGAAAGGTCACGGCTGACCGCCCGGCAAATTCCTGGCCGTGGGTAGCGGCGCTGAGGCGTTCCGGCAGGTTCTCCACGTCACGAACATGAACGAGTGAGTGATCAAGGGGAAGATACCGGTAGATTCCGCTGTCAAGACCATCCACCCTCTGTACGGCACAATAGGTCTCGAAGGAATGTCGACACCCTGCGGAAGGGACGGTGCGCAGGACAGCCGCTTCGTGGAGGACGGCGCGCACGCCCTGGGTGGCCCAGAGGAGAAAGGCCGTTTCATCAAGGGAAAGGGGCGCCGAAGTAAATTGTCGCCGGCTCTGGCGGGCGGCGATTGCTGCCTGCAGATCGCAGGGCGGAATTGACCATGTCTCCCGGTTCGGCAACGGGATCAGCCTGCCGTCCGGCGAAGCCGGTTTCTGCACCGGTGGCGGCCGAAGGCCAAGAGATTGCCGTGTTGTCCGGAAGTTGACCTCTTCCCGGATGCGGTCGGTCAGGAAGTATCTGCCGCTTTCCGTGGTGATAGGCAGCTTTTTCATATCGAGACTCTCTTTCATGGAAACATCGTACTTTTCTCATGGAGGTGAAAGGATCGAAAAAACAGGTGACCCGCTCGACCGTGGCGCAGATTGCACACTACCGCGTACTCCGTAAGCAGGCGACGCATGAGATACGCCAGTGTGAGAAATTGTGGCTGCAGCTATACCACGGACTATGACATGCTGCAGCAGGCCGGGTATGACTATGCGGGCGTTTCCGGGCATGGGGAAAAGGTAGCACTCGTATTTATATTTTCAAGAATGTCCCATTTGCCTCATTTGTCTTCGTAAAACCCTCAGTTTCTCGGGCTGAAATGGATAACCCGGTCAATAAGAATTTCATCAAGGGCCGGCCCGACACCGGTTATGGGGTTCTGGTAATTGCGGAAGGCGATCATCAGGTTGCTCGTAAGCGATGCGCCGATAGTGCCGGTTGAACAATCGCCGGTTGGAATTTCGATACAATGGGCTTGATCTCCACAATGACGGGCGACCTTCCAGGCATAGAGATAGTGTGATATGCGAGGATCAGCCAGATAATCGGCGCTGCTGTCGGCATAGGTCGTGCTGGTCACGCCCTTCACCCCGAGCATGCGCTCGGTGTCGTACAGGCTGAAGGACGAATAGGTTGTCTTTCCGGTTGCCGCATGATTGACGCCGTAAACGATGATGAACTCGTCATTATCCAAGGTAAAATATGGGGGGCCGACGGTGATGTCACCCGTACCCGCGGGGGAGCGCAGATAAGTTGTGTCGCGGGAATCTCCCAGACAGTCCAGGCCCATGTCGATACATTGCCTCCCGTCATAGAGCCACAGCCCGGTGGACAGTTCCTGTCGAACATAGCTGGTGTCCGGATAACTGGCCAGGATTTTC
>JAQUHN010000285.1 GCA_028683555.1 Geobacteraceae bacterium
GAAACATTTTCCGCGAGGGTCATGGAACCGAACAGCGCGCCTGACTGGAACAGTACGCCGATATTTTTCCGGATTGTATTCAGCGCGGATTCGTCCTCCGTGGCAACATCGATGCCGTTCGTGAGAACCCGGCCGGCAGCCGGTTTGTACAGCCCGAACATGTGCTTCAGCAGGGTGGATTTGCCGCAGCCGCTGCCGCCGAGAATTACCAGGATTTCACCCTTCATGACCTGAAAACTCACATCACGGAAAATGGTTTTGTCCCCGTACCGTGCAGTGAGGTTTTCGACAACGATAAGCGGTTTGCTTTCCGGTTGAATCACACGATTACCTTTCCGACTGAAATTGCTACGGGTTGCTTTATGGTATCCCCGTCCCGCGATTTATGTTGAAGTCTTTTATTGGGTGCTCGCCGTATGGAGCCGGTGCCTGCTGCAGGCAAAAGCGGCTGATTCTTTAGCGAATATAGTAGAAGATAATGGCAAAGAGAGAGTCCGCAACGATAATGAGAAAAAGACCCGCCACCACCGCTGAGGTGGTGTATTTGCCCACCGCTTCGGCTCCTCCGCGGACGCGGAATCCTCTCTGGCAGCCGATTCCAGCTATCAGTATGGCAAATACCATCGCTTTGACGAGACTTGAGACAACATCAAAAATGCTGATGCTTTTGATGGTTTGATGGACATAGGTGAAAACGGTCAGGTCGAATCCGAGGACTCCGACCGTTAATCCGCCGAGTATTCCGAACAGGTCGGAATAAAGTGTCAATAGTGGAACGACCAGTATCGCGGCGAGGACTTTGGGCAGGGCAAGAAAGCGGGTCGGGTTGAAGCCCATGGTGACCAGCGCATCCACTTCCTCGTTGACCATCATGGTGCCGATTTCGGCCGCGAAAGCCGATCCGGAGCGACCGGCAATAATAATTGCGGTCATAATGGGCCCCAGTTCCCTGACCATGCCAAAACCGACTAATGAGGCGACATAGAGATTTGCCCCGAATTGCTTGAGCTGCAGCGACGACATGAAAGCGATGATCATGCCAAGCAGGAAGCTGAGCAGGGCAACGATTGGCAGCCCGTCGAGCCCTGCTCTTTTTACATAGAAAAAAAACTCTTTCCACCGTACGGAGCGGGGATGAAAAAAAGATTGAAAGAGAGCTACCAGAAGGTCGCCGAGAAAGGTGAGCAGATTGGCAAAGTCTCTTCCTACCGTCAGGCTTGATTCGCCTATTTGTTCGAAAACCGATTCGGCGGGCTTCTCCGGCGGAGCGGGAGGGGCCATTACCGATGTTCGATCGATCAGGCCGAAGATTCCCCGGGTCGCCTCACTCATGTTTTCAACGGAACAGGGGATATGTGCCTGTGCAGCGTATTGTTCCATCTCCAGAAGGGCCAAGGCTCCTGCGCTGTCGAGATAGTCGACTCCCGTCATATCGAGGGTCAGGTCGGACGGTTGCATCTTGTGCAGAATCGAGCGGAGCTCTGTTTGAACAGCGGTCAGATTCTGGAACGTCATGTGTCCTGACAGGAAGATGCGCAGAGTTTCACCCGGAGTTCCGTCCGATGTGATGGAAAAATCGTCGGTTGTTTTTGCCGGTGTTTTCATCGGATGCCGTTGTCGCGGGTATTGTAGTCCTGGGACATGAACTCCCGCTCAGAGATGCCAGCTTGCCTCATATAGTCCGAATCGATGCCGATGATGAGTACTCCGGTCGTTATTCCGCTGTTGAGGAGAGGGGCGCAAATAATATAGACTTGCCTGCCTCCCTGGAGGTAGAGGCTTGACTGGAGTACCTTCTTTTTCTGAATGACTTTGGCAACGACTTGGTAGTTGCCGTAGTTCGGCACGCCATTCACGGCCGATTTCGACCTGCTTGTTATAGTGACGCCATGGCTGTCGAGCAGGGCCAGAAAGAAATAGGAACCGTTTTCGTGCCCGTTTAGTTCGGTGTAGAACCTGTCAAGCCCTCCCTTGACTCCCTGGTGGTTTTTTTTGTGAAGATTTTTGGAGAGTTCGGGAGAAAAAAGGTCAAGGTTGGCCTGGATACGTGCTTTGAGAGAAACTGCGGCAGGACTCGGGGGCGGCTTTTCGGAACGGCAGCCGACGATGAATGCCAGGAATACAGTGGCTAGCGCTATGACAAGAATCAGGGCACGGATTCGAAGCTCAGTTTTCTGGGTACCATAACTTTTCATGAAAACCATTCAGGTTTACTGGTTTTTATCAGGATCGACGCAGAACGATTATTTGGTACTCTTCTCCGGACATCTTTGCTGCGGGTTCCCCAAGTCATCCGGTATTGCTTGTCAGAGACTGGTAAGTTTCTATCCATGATAATTGTTGAAGTATAGCAAGGTTTCTGCAATTAAAAAAGAGAAAGGTTGGCAATGTCGCGACGGGCAAAAATGGGGTTGGTCGGGATGTTCCCGGTATTGTGGCAAACGGGGCAAACAGTAGCTGGTTCCGAGAGATCTGTAGCAGCAGGCGTTCGGGTTTTAGCGGGATGATTTCAGGTATTTTTCCACGGCCTTGTTGTGTTCTGCAAGATTTGCGGAGAATTGGTGGCTACCGTCGTTTCTGGCTACAAAGTAAAGATAGGGTGTCTGTGCCGGAAAGAGCACTGCTTCGATTGATGCTTCTCCAGGATTGCCGATAGGTCCCGGCGGGAGTCCCTTGATGCGATAGGTGTTGTACGGCGTGTCACGGAGGATATCACGCTTTGATACTTTACCGGCAAAGGCGCGGATGCCGTACACCGCTGTGGGGTCGCTTTGCAGCGGCATGTTCTTTTCTAGGCGGTTATGGAAAACCGAGGCGATAATCGGACGTTCTGCCGGGATTACGGCTTCCTTTTCTATCATGGAGGCAAGGGTTAGGACTTCCATTTCAGATAACCCGACCCGACTTGCCTGTTCGGCAAATTTGCGGTCATACGTCAAACGGAACTGCACCACCATTTCCTAGATAAGAGATGTAGCGTCGGCACCGGGTTTGATGGTGTAGG
>JAQUHN010000108.1 GCA_028683555.1 Geobacteraceae bacterium
TGCGAATCGTGTAACCGGACGGGGCTTTCGGAGGGTGACCCGATCCTTCGTCCCCGCCGCCTTCCGGACTCGGGATCGAGCTCTTTCTGACCACGGCTGCCGTTGCGGCGGCAACGGCGACGTTGCCGGCAGACAGTGCTTCGTCTTCGGCGAGAGTCGCAGCCGAGGGCGACGAGAGGGGTGAATCTGCGGCCGGGGATTTTTCCGGCGAATTGCCACCCGCCACCCGTTGCAGAAGAATGCAAAGATCATCGTCTGGCTCCGGAGAGCCGGCCCCCGCAGCCAGACGCTCAAGCATGCCTTGCATCACATCGATGCCGCGAAAAAGGATAGTGCAGATTTCCGCCGAAAATACAATTCTGGAATTTTTTACGGCATCGAGGACATCCTCCATGCCATGGGCAATTGCAGCCACCGGAGCGATTTTCATCATCCGCGACGAACCCTTGATGGTATGGGCGCAACGGCAGATTTCGTTCATGATCTCCCGGTCAGCGGGATTTTGCTCCAGCGACAGCAATCCACTGTTCAAGGTGGCGCAGTGCTCCCGTGCCTCCTGGAGAAACCTGGCAACCAGTTTACCCCGATCAAGCGCCATAACGCTCTCCCATTACCGACTGGAGCTTACGATGACACAGGGTTTCCAGTTGTTTGTCCGAAAAAGCGAGGGGCAGCGAGGCAAGGCCATGTCTGGAAAAGCCGCCCTTAGTGAGGATCTTGAGGATTAACTCGTACTCGCGTCGGGCGTGCTCCAACTCGCCCCGCTCCCGGTACGTTTCAGCGAGAAAAAAATGCGCCGGCCAGCAGGAGGGCCGGATATAGACCGCCTCCCTGAATCGCCGCAGCGCAGCCTCTTCATCCTCCTGCAGGCGGGCGATCATGCCGAGGAAAAAAGATGCCTCAAGGCAAAACCTGTCTATTTCCAGGGCCATGCCGAACGACATGCGAGCCTCGTCCAATCGGGAAAGATTCAGGAGGATGTTGCCTTTTACGGTATGGGCCTCAAGGGACAAAGGGAAGTCCGCGAGCAGCATGTCAAGATTCCGCAGGGCCTCCTCGTGGCTCCCGGCTTCCACCAGGCGGCAGGCATCCTCGATCAGCGCCCGGGGCGGCTCTTCCATGGCCGGACATGCTTGAGAAGCGGCTCGAGAGCGTAGCCCGGCGTCCGGCGCAGACAGGGAATGCTTGCCATAGCTGACGGAAATCTCGGTTGTCGGCAGCCGTACCGTGCGAGGCTCTCCGCAAAAGCCGTTTTTTCTGGCAACGGAAGCCCGCGGGAAACGGTTTGGTTTCCGAGCCTCCTGGCGCATTTCAAAAGGTTCATTCCTATAGAAAAAAACCCCGTCTGCCGTAACCAGCGAAAGTATGCCCCTGTTGTAGAAAAATGTCTCGGCAGGGCTGACGAACAGGTGACCTCCCAGGTTGAGAATCCCTGCCAAACGCCTGAAAATATCATTCCGTACATCCTGGGAAAAATAGATCGAGACATTTCGGTAGAATATCACGTCACTATCCTGAATTTCGGAAGGATACTCCCCGCTCACCAGATTCAGCGGGAGAAACTGCACCGAATCCCTGAGCCATGGATGAATACGGTAGTAACCGGAAGAATTTTCCTCGAAGTATTTCTTCAGCAGGTCCGCCGGGAAGTCGCGGAACGATCGCTTGCCGAACACCCCCTCCCTGGCTGCTGAAATTGCCGTTGAGTCGATATCGACGCCGATGACGGTTATCCGGTCGAGGACTTCCCGGCCGAATCTTTCCACCAGGGCAATGAGGACCGAATACGCCTCCTCGCCGCTGGAACAGCCGGCGCTCAGAATCCTGATTTTTTCCGAGATCTCGCCCCTGCCGAGAAGCTCCGGTACGATGCGTCCGGCAAGCAGGGCGAAATGGATCGGATCCCGGTAAAAATAGGTTTCGTTGATGGTAAGGAGATCTACCAGGCGGCCGAACTCTTCGCGCTCCGCGCTGAGCAGGGAAAGGTAGCGAAGCGGCGTTCGGATCGAGCGGGTCGCCATGCGTGTACGAATGCCCGTTTCGAGGATCGCTGTTTTCTCATTCTCGAAAACGAGCCCGCACTTCTTTTCCAGCAGTATGCGAAAAGGGCTAAGGTCCATGCTGTCAGTTCGCTCCCGGTCCGGTTGTGGTGACGGAGAAGGTAATCCAGAGACGCTTCACCAGTTCAGCGGAGATCTTGTCCAAAGGCAGCACGAGGTCGATGCAACCACTATCTATAGCCGCTTTCGGCATGCCGAAAATTACCGAGGAACGTTCGTCCTGGGCGATGGTAGCACCACCTGCGGCCCGGATCCGGGCCATGCCCAATGATCCATCGCTCCCCATGCCGGTAAGAATTACGCCAATGCTTCTCTTCCCGTACACGCGGGCAACGGAGGAAAGGAGATGATCGCACGAGGGACGGTAGATCTCATTCAGCTGCCGTTCCTCCAGGAGAAGCATTCCATCGAGGCCAACCCGCATGTTCCGCTCGGAAGGTGAAATATAGACATTCCCCGGGACGATAGCAGTTCCTTCCGTGGCTATATGGACCGCAAGCCGTGAATTCATGTTGAGCCAGTTGGCCATACCCTCGGTGAAACCCTCGGACATATGCTGGGCAATGAGGATCGGCGCCGGCAGATCCGGGGGCAAGCTGGAAAGGATCACGGAAAGAGCCTTGGGCCCCCCGGTCGAAGAAGCAATGGCAACCACCCCCCGCAGAGAGACCCGGGGCGAAGGCGTGCGGGACAGCCGCGACAGAGAGCCCTGCGGATTCCTGTCTTTACGCAGATGGGAAGCCAGGCTCACCCCCGCCAGCATTCTTATTTTTCTGGCAAGGGAGGTACCCAAGCGGTCGGCCCGCGGCTTTTCCAGAACCTCCAGCGCCCCTTTCGCCAAGGCGGAGAATGCAGCATCCGCATCGTCCCGCGCGGTAAGAACCAGGATCGGAACCGGCGACCGCGCCATGATCTGCTCGATTGCCGACAGACCTCCCATGACCGGCATTTCCATATCGATGGTTACCAGGTCCGGCTTCAGGTCCAGGACCATCTTCAGCGCTTCGAGTCCATTACCCGCCTCGCCGGCGACGACGATGCCGCTGTCACAGGACAGCTGCGATATAATCACTCGACGGGCAGCGACACAATCGTCAACCACCACAACGCGGATTTTTTCCGGAGCAGTAGTGGGAATCACAGGCACGGAACCTCTTCCAGGGTTTCTACTGCAGAAGCGGAATTTGCAGCAGGCGCCGTTCCACTGCCCTCCACCAGGGTGAATGTCCCGACCAGCTTCCTCAAAGTTGCCGCCATCTCGGTGAGGTTGCGGCTCACCTCGCTGGTTTGCTGAATGGAACTGGAACTGAACCGGACCCCTTCCTCGATGTCGCGCAGAGCAATGACCACCTGGCTGCTCGCAGTCTGCTGCTGCTGAGTGGACAGCGATATCTGTCGCGCCGCTTCGGTGGTCGATTCTGCACCGGAAACCAGGTCGTTGAGAATTGCCGTGGTATGGGTGGAATATTCGAGCCCGTCCTGGATTCCCTTGGAGCTTTTTTCCGAAGCGATTACCAGACGGTTCACGGTATCGAGAATCTCTGTGATCTTCCCTTCGATCTCGTCCGTCGATTCGAACACATTGTCCGCAAGTCGGCGGATCTCCAGGGCAACGACGCCAAACCGCTTGCCCGCCTCGCCGGCGCTGGCCGCCTCGAGTGCGGCATTAAAGGCGATGAGCTTGGTCTGGTTGGCAATGGTGTTGATAATTCCCATGATCTTGGTGATTTCCTTGGACTTTCTGCCCAAGTCGACGATCTCCCGGATGCCGTCCTGATTATCCCGGCTGATCTCCGCCATTTTGTCGGTAAGTGTTTCAACCTTTACCGCGCCCTCCCTGGTATCATGCAGGGTGGTTTCGGCAGTTTCCACCACTCCTTGCGTGTGTCGCGCAATCTCGGCCGCCGTCGAAGTGAACTCCTCCATGGTCGATGAGATTTCAGAAACGGAACTGGACAGCTGCGAGGTAAAACTCGCTTGATGGTGAACGGATGACGAAACGGTTCCGGCACAGGAATTGATCTCCCTGGTAATATTTGTCACCAGCGAAATAATCTGTTGCATCTTTTCCAGGAGAGCATTGAATTCACCGGCAACCAGCCCTATTTCATCATGTGCCTGCTGTTCAAGGCGGATCGTCAGGTCGGTCACCTCTTTTTCGTGGTTGGAAACCTCACGCAGCTTATCCACCATCGCTCCAAGGGGCAACATGAGCCTCCTCACCAGGAAAATGGAGATCAGGCCGAAAGCGCCGCCCACCAG
Organism: Geobacteraceae bacterium; assembly: GCA_028683555.1. GTDB lineage: Bacteria > Desulfobacterota > Desulfuromonadia > Geobacterales > Geobacteraceae > RPRC01. The sequence continues at coordinate 4,323 of JAQUHN010000108.1, forward strand.
CAGGGCAATGAGGATGCTGCCATGCATGATCTTCTCATAGCCCGCAAAATAATCATTTTTCTTTATCCCGACATACACTGCGCCGATCACCTCGCCTCTGGCGTTCCGGATCGGATCATAGGCGGTAAAATAGGGAATACCGAGGATATCTGCCTCGCCCCGGTAGGGTTTGCCTTCGCTGAACAGTGCAACGTGGGGTGCTCCCTCCAGCACGGTACCGACGGCGCGGGCTCCCTCGGCGGTCACGACATTAGTGGAAACACGCTTGTCTCCCATGAAAATCGTAGCGGTCCCGCCGAATAGTTCCTTTATCTTATCCGGAAGCTCGTTGTTGCCGTTTAGCGGGTAGTCGCCCACCATCAGCTTGCCGTCTTTGATACTGAAGGTATCTCCCTTGGCACGAAGCAGTTCCCAGAAAGTACGAAGATGGGACTCCTGAACTTCCTTGGCCTGCGCTGTGGCATCAGCATGGATCTGGATAAGGGAAAAAATGACCGTTATGGCAATGGCAGCGGTCACCAGCAGGATGTTGAGGAGGGTAGCTTTGGTACGTATCTTCATCAAATATCTCCTTGCATTTTCCAGAGATTTCCTGTTGACGCCAATCGGCACAGGTCGATTACCAGGATAATCCTGTTCGATTCGGCAATTCCCGCCCAAATGCCCCGCTGCACGGCAAACGGTTCGATGAGAGCGGGAAGCGGCCGAAGAGACTCCCATGGCACGGCAATGATGTCCTCCGGGGATTCTATAACGAGACGGCATATCCCGGCTTCGCTGCGGATGGTGCAGATTTCAGGACAGCGATAGGTAACCGCTCGGCCGGTGAAGCCAACCACCTCATGAAAGGGCACGGCATGTCCCGGCACGGACTCAGGATCGCACAGCTGCAACGAATCAACCTGGTCGGCATCTGCGGCAAACCGGCTCCCGTCGATGGAAAAAACGAGCAGCCGCAGTTCGGTTCCCGCGCCATATGTTTCCTCAGCAACGCCCGTCATAGCGGTTACGCCGCCGCTACCTGGGCAAATATCTTCTCAAGATCCAGGAGTGTGACACTCTTGCCGTCATGCTCGAACTGGCCGGCGACAAACTCACGGATCCCGCTATCGAGGGTAGCCGGTGCGGCAAGAATGGCACTTTGCGGCACCTCAACCACATCCTCCACCTGGTCGATCTGGACTCCCGAGCGGACCGTGCCGCTGGCTGCCAACAAAACAAAACTCTCCCGGCCTTCTGTCGCAGGCAGGTCGAGGATCTTGCCCAAGTCAACCACGGATTCGATGTCGCCGCGCACGATAATCAGGCCGATGATGCAGGACGGTGTTCCTGGAATCGGGCTGACTTCTTCTCGCGGCAGAATTTCCAGCACATTCCGGCCGGGAAACGCATACATATCGCCGGCAAGGGAAAACATGACGACCTGCAGCTGCGGTTCATCAACATCGGTAATCTTCTGCCGTTCCCTGAGGAGCTTAATCTCACTCAGGATCCGGTCGCTCTTCGATATGTCCTGTTCCGAGGCCACTCGGGACTCCTTTGCATTGAAAACTGCCACTCGCTGATCAAACCATGAATATGGAGTTTCACGGAATGGAAGGCCGGCAGAGAAAAAGACCAGACTTCCGGCAAAAACCGGACTTCTTGGGTACATATCGGATAAACCGAGGAAAACTTGAATAAAAATAAGATGCTATGAATATATGGAAATCAGGATAAAAGTGGAGGATACCGCTTACGACCGGGAAAATTCGCAGCAAGGAGAAAGGGGACAGCCGCCGCACAGCGGTCGAGTCCGACAGCGCTGTTTGCAATGCTCCACGATGAGGGCATGGTATTCATTATAGAGCGGCGCATCGTTCGGCAGACTTGCCATGAACAGGTCGCGTACCTGGTCATAGGATGCCGTGGGGGAAATCAGGTCAAGCCGGGAAAAGAGGCGTTTGGTATAGGCATCGACGACAAAGGAGGGTTTATGGCCGGCATAGAGAAGTATCGAATCGCAGGTTTCGGGCCCGATCCCGCGCACCTGCAGAAGCGTCTCCCGGACCGCGGCAAGATCCCCGGCGAACAATGCATCAAGTGAGCCGCCATACCGTGCGAACAGCCAGGCAATGAAATCCTTCAGCCGCACGCTCTTCACGTTGAAATAGCCGGCCGGCCGGATCAGTTCCGCCAGCCGTTCAGTGGCAACGTCCCGCAAGCTCTGAAGGGACAGGAGTCCCTCTCGCTTCAGATTGGCAATGGCCTTTTCCACATTGCCCCAGTTGGTATTCTGGGTCAGGATCGCCCCGACGCAAACCTCGAACGGCGTCTCGGCCGGCCACCAGAACCGTTCGCCGTAGGTGTCGAGCAGGGTGTCGAATATTTCCAGCAACTGGTTTTTCATGCAGGGTGCGTTTCGTGAAGATTGAGTAGTGTCTGGTTTGATCAGAGTCGCCAGGTTTTGAAAACCTGGCAGCTCTTTGCCTGATGTTGATTCTCCGATTATGTTGCCCCTTCGCCCTCATTCGGACGCCGCCATCTCAGCGCCGATCAACCGCCGCAGGCGGGGTGCATCGGCGCGCTCCATGGGGCGGCCGGTGATACTGCTTTTCGGCTTTCGGTACCGCTCTGCAGAGTCATACACGGTGCAATCGATGACAATCCCGTCATCTTCCAGGTACAGGTGGTAATAGTCATGGAACTCGCTGCCGTAGCGGATAGTCACCGTTTCCGGTTGGTAGGGGATATGCCGCTCATCAAGAAAAAGTTCCACCTCCTCGGATGAATCGGCAAACAGGTGGAGGTCGATGTCGCTCTGCTCTCTGACAGTACCGGTCAGAACCGAACCCACCAGGTACGGACGGAATGGCTCGAACAACTCCAGCCAGGCGAGGGCCATCAGCCGCAAATGAAGGAGCCGCTGCGGCTGCACGTCCCCTTCGTGCATCCTGACCAGGCGGGAAAGTTCCTCATGGATTTCGGCATTGGACGGCAGGTGCGAACCGAGCGAAAGGGCCTTCTCCGGACCGAATGTCTTGGCCGCCTTGCGCTTGGCATCCCGATACTCCTTGACGCCCTCCTCGTACATGATGCGGGCCGCCTCCCGGGCGATGCTGAGACGGATCTTGTCTTCACGCTTCATGAAAACTCCGTACGAATCCGAACGGCGGGCGACCGGATCCATGCTGTTGACCACAAGAGACACTGAGAACTCAGCAGAAAAACAACCTCACACGAAATACTGCAGACACGGCACCTTCCGCCGGCAACCCGGTCCAATCATTATCGCCGGTGAACGATGATCGTTCCCCGGGAAAGCCCCCGCTCCAGGAACCTTCGCAGCCAACCCTTGAGCAGGGTCCTGCTCACCGGGAAGAGAAAAAACAGACCGAGAAAATCGGTAAAAAAACCGGGCGTCAGCAGCAAAATTCCACCGGTAAGGATCATAGCGCCGTCCAGCAGTCGGGCAGCCGGAAGCCGCCCCGCGGCAAGCTCGTTCCTGATCGCCGCGATGGTCCTGAGTCCCTGGGATCTGGCCAACCAGGCCCCGACCATGGAGATGGCCAGCAGCAGGCAAACCGTCGGTAGGGCACCAATTACCCTGCCCACTTTTATCAGGAGCCAGATTTCAATAATGGGAACAACGGAAAAAAGGAGAAAAAGGCGAAAAAGCATGGTGTTCATTCCTTTCCCGGTTAACAGGAATCCTGGCCGGTTTTCCCTGTTCATTTCGAGGGAGTAAGACAGCACCGCAGGATGAGTTTGAGGACTTGGCCCCTGGCCAGATCTCGTGACACCGGGGTTTCGTTTTATTCCGCGTGAAATAACCGGGACGCTCCAGAAAAAGCACCTCACTGACATTCAACCGAATACGGCGATTGATTCTCCCGGCGGAATATACTTACAATGAAATACTGCCGATGCCCTTTGTCAAGGCGGTACACAGTCGCTCCGGGCAAAACGGGGTCACAGGGACCATGGTTCCACGCAGCAGGCCCGTAATTACACCGGACCGGGAACAGAATAATTGATTATCCGCTACTTGTCTGCTAGAAACAGGTCAAAGACTGTCGATTTCCCGAACCAGCCGTGTACCGAACCTCGGCTGCACCACAAAGCGCACTCGGAGGACTTATCATGAAATTGCTGCTCGCCGCTGCAATACTGCTCCCGCTGCTTCTTCCCGCACCGGTGCGGGGAGGTTGCTCGGATGCCGAAACAAACGGCTTTGATTGCTACCGGTACGCCCTGCGTGCCGTGCGGGAATCATCCCTGCCAATGGTACGGGAATTCGCGAAAAAATCCAAGCGGGCAGCAGCGAAAGCGCTCGACAGCGCCGAAGAATGCGCCTGTTACGGAGCGGAGGAAGCGTTTCTCAGTGCCTTCCGGTATGCACGGAATGCCGAGAAAGCAGAAACTCTCGAGCAGAGCGAGGAGCATCTGCGAGACGTGTTGCGCTCAGCTGAAGCAGGAAATGAAGCCGCCGAGAGATGCAAATAACCTTGGGAGGGAACATGAACGTGCCACGAAAAGTCACGGCAATCATCGGCAGCTACCGGGCAGGGAGAATCATTGACAGTGCTGTCGATGAAATCCTGTCCGCGGCCGAAGAATGCGGCGCCGAGGTAACCAGGATCTACCTGCGGGACCGTCACATCGAGTTCTGCACCAATTGTCGTGCCTGCACCCAGCAGGCGGGCATCCGGCGGGGCGCATGTCCGCTTGCCGACGATATGGACGCAATCCTTGACCAGCTTGAACTTTCGGACGCCATTGTACTGGCCTGTCCGGTAAATTTCGGCACGGTTACGGCAGCAATGAAGAGGTTTATGGAAAGATTGGTCTGTTATGCCTGCTGGCCGTGGGGAACGGCAGGGCCGAGAAGCAGGAACAAGCTCCACCACAAGCGCGCCGTGATCGTCGTTTCTTCCGCCGCGCCGGCAATGATGATCCGCCTCATGACCGGCACGGTCGGAATACTGAAAAAGGCTGCCGGACTTTTAGGAGCAAAAACGGTCGGCGTTCTAACCATCGGCCTCGCGGCATTGCAGGAAAAACAGGACATCGCTGCTGGTGCCAGGAAGAAAGCGCGGCACTTGGGAAAAAAACTGGTCTCCTGACACAACCGCCAGCAGACCGAATTGCCGTCGCTGAACCAGTTGTTACTTGCCGGCAATCTCCGTCAGGCGCTCCATGTTATTGATAACAACCCGGCTACCTTTCACTTCGATGACCCGCTCGTCCTTCAGTTTCTTCAGCGCCCGGGAAAGGGTTTCGCTGACCGTGCTCAGGTGGGAGGCAAGTTCGCCCTTCTTGATTTCGAGATCAAGGTAGGTTTTGCCCTGAAAGGTGGTTGATTTCTTGGCGGCCAGATCAATAAGGTACCCGGCCAGCCGGCTCGGCACCTCGGCAAAGGTAAGCTCCTCGATCTGCCGGGCAAAGCGTCGCACCGAAAGCGACAGGGTAACAATGAGGTTCAGGGAAAAACGGGGGTTCCGCTCCAGAAGGCCCATGAAAGCCTCACGGGGGAAATACAGGGCCTCAACCTTCTCGAGAGCCCGCCCTTCGGCAGGATAGCGGCCGTCACCGAAGAAAGCGGCTTCGGCGAATGTCTCCGATGCATAGGCAAAGTGAAGCACCTTTTCCTTGCCGTCCGAGGATATTTTCGATAGCTTTACGCTCCCGGAAGCAAGCAGGAAAAACCCGTTCGCCGGCTCTCCCTCGGTGAAGAGGACCTCTCCTTTGGCATAGGTTCGCTTGGTGGCAATGGCCGCCACTTCTGCCAGGTATTCCTCGTTCAGTCCGGAGAAGAGGAGAGATTTCTTCAGTATTTTAAGGTATTCCATGGCACCCCTGACTACGGATCCGTTTTCGGGCAGCTAAAAAGCCGTGAACCGCCCTCAGATTTTAAGGATCATCCCGCCCCACGACAGTCCGCCGCCGAAACCCATGATCAGCACCAGGTTTCCCTCTTTGATGACGCCATTGCGAAGATTCTCATCCAGGGCAAGCCCGACGGATGCCGCAGCAGTATTGCCGTAGCGGTCGAGATTGAGCAAAATCTTCTCCGCCGGAATCCCGGTCTTTTTGGTGATCACATCGATGATGCGGCTATTGGCCTGATGGGGAATGATAAAGTCCAACGCAGCAGGATCAATGCCCGCCTTTGCGGACAATCCGGCAATAAGCTTGGGTATCACGTCGGTAGCAAAGGTATAGACACTGCGGCCCGCCATCTTGAAGGTATTCTCCCGCAGTGCGATCGACTCTGGAGTAATGGGCTTGCGGGAACCGGACGAAGGAACCTGGATCAGGTCCCAACGGCTGCCGTCGCTCTCGATGTGGCTGGTCAGAATGCCCAGCGGTTCTGTCGAAGCCTCCAGGATCAGCGCCCCAGCGCCGTCACCGAACAGGGGACAGGTTGTCTTGTCCTGCATATCGAGAATCTTCGAGTAACAGTCGGCACCGATGACGAGAACCTTGCGGTATTTCCCGGACTTGATAAAATTGTCGGCCGTCTCTACGGCATAGATGAAACCGCTGCAGACGGCATTCATATCAAAAGCGAAGGCGTTGGCGGCGCCGATGTTTTTCTGCACCATGCAGGCGGTCGGGGGAAGGATCATGTCCGGCGTTGAAGTGGCAACGATTATGCAGTCAAGATCAAGGGGATCAATGGTGCCGGATTCCAATGCCCGAAGCGCCGCTGCAGTGGCAAGATCTGAGGTGGCTTCGTTATCGGCGGCAAAACGACGTTCGCGAATTCCCGTTCGGGAGAAAATCCAGGTATCCGCATCCTCGACCAGATACTCGAAAAACGCATTCTTCACAACCTTGTCGGGAGTTCGACCACCGGTAGCCACAACCTTTGCATACAGCATGAAATATCTCCGTACTCTTGCGGGAAAAAACAAGGCCCCATGGGAGGGGCCCTTTTCTTTAATTCTTCAATTTATCCCACAAAACCGAACTCTTTGTCAAATCAATAGTTACCGGACAACTTTCCCGCCAAAGAGATTCATCGTCGCGGAAAGCAGTCTCCCTGCTGCGCATCGCTGCCCGAACAGCCACAAAAAAATGCGTCCACAACCCCGTACACCCAGATGCAGAAAAAAATGCCGCCGAAGACCGTGGCGGCCGGCAGTCGACCACGCAGTCGTTCCGCAACTGCGACAGCATCAACGCTGCCGGAAACCCGGGTCACCTGCAGAACATCCTGGATTGCCAGAACAGCCAAAACGGCAAAAATCAACAGCATGATTGTTACCAGGACCACCAGGATGCCACCCTTCACGAGCCGCCCCCGATATAGCTGTCCAACCCCGGGGAGCACTACAGCAGAGAGCAGGGCCGCCTTGACATTTTCTTTCATCTATCCATCCTTCCACGGTACCCGGACACTCAAATATGAACACCGTACAATAAACTGTTGCGAATTTTCCTCATTTTGCTACTATCGTTAACTTGTATGAGCCCTTTCAACTCAACGAAAAATCGAAGAGAAGCCCTGACCGCCCTGCTGACCGACCCCTGCGAAGAAGTACGAATCGCCGCGGCGGCATCACTGGAGCGCCTCGAGGGAATCGGCAGTATCCCCGAAGTCCTTGAAGCCCTGAAAAAAGGTGATCTCGGGACCAAGCTCAAGGCTTTGTACGCCCTGGGCAGAATAGGCGGAGAGGAGGCTCTCCCGCCTCTCATCTACTGCGCTTCACGGCCGGAGGAAGACATCAGATCCGTTGCCGTTGAAGTGCTCGGCACCCTCGGCCAGCCGAAAGCGCTTCCGGTTCTCATGGAGCGACTGAAAGACCCGGTCCCGACTATTCAGGCCAAGGCGATAGGCGCTTTGAAACAGTTCCGCAACCCGGCTATTATCACAGAACTGCTGCCTTTTCTCGACGCCGGAGACGGCCTGCTCGATGCGGAAGCCGCCTGCACCCTGGCGCATATCAGTGACGGAGCCATCGAACCAAAGCTCATAAAACTGCTCGCCTCGCCCCATCCTCGCACCAGGGAGGCCGCAGCCGTTGCGCTCGGCGCCCTGCGGGTCACATGAGGAAATAGCGACTCACATCAATATTCTTCATTAGCGGATCAACCAGGGCAACG
>JAQUHN010000008.1 GCA_028683555.1 Geobacteraceae bacterium
GGACGCCGCCTGCACCCTGGCGCATATCAGTGACGGAGCCATCAAACCAAAGCTCATCACACTGCTCGCCTCGCCCCATCCTCGCACCAGGGAGGCCGCAGCCGTTGCGCTCGGCGCCCTGCGGGTCACATGAGGAAATAGCGACTCACATCAATATTCTTCATTAGCGGATCAACCAGGGCAACGATACCTGCATAGCGGGTCCCATCCTGTTCCACCAGGCGCACGACCTTGGGCGGGTCAAGGTTGTTACCCTGAGCGTCGATAATTATCTTCACCGCGGCCTCGCAACTCTCCAGGGGATGGGGCCGGACCACCAGCGCAATTTCGTTGGTATCAAGCCGCACCAGGCTTCCCACTGGATATTCCCCCATCATCTCCTCAAATTTTTCCACCAGCTCACTTCGCAAGGATGTCCCGGAAACCCGCCGCATCACATCCAGCGCGCCCTTCGGTGGAATTGGAGAATTATAGGCGCGCAGCGTCGTAATCGCATCATAGCAGTCGGCAACTGCAAGGATGTCAGCCAACTGGTCAAAAGCCCTCTGTCGCGCCCATTCCGGATATCCTGTCCGGTTATATCGTATATGATGGCCAAGTACGGCATCCGCCACCCGCGGATGGATGTTCTCCATCCTATTGACGATTTCCGACCCTTTTTCCGCATGTTTTTTCATTTCCTCATATTCTTCGCCGGAAAGTTTTCCCGGCTTGTTGAGGATGGACTTTTCAATCCTGGTCTTGCCGATGTCATGGAGAAGACCGGCCGTGTTCGTATCCCGCAGCGCCTCCTGATCCATCCCCAGATATGCGGCCAGGGCTACGGCAAGGATTCCGACATTGACGGAATGGTTAAAGGTGTAATTATCGTAATCCTTTATCATGGCAAGTCCGAGCAGGGTTGCATGATCCCTGACAGCCAGCGAGACCATACTGTCAACCACCTCGTTAATCTGGTCACTGGCGGGAATCCGTCCCTTCTCGATGTCTTTCATGGCCCCGCGCACCGCATTCAAAGCGTCGAAATAGGTACGGGTGGCGGCAGTATCTCCCTGTTCGGCTTCGCCCTCATCCTGCTGTTCTTCGATTCCGAGCCGGATTGTGGTGACGCCTTTTTTTGCCAATTCTTCGAATATCAGGTCGGAGGAAAAATTCTTCCGGGCAAGCAATGCCGCAAAATGAAACAGGTCGTCAACCGATACCCCCGCAAGCACGGTCAGAGCATTGATATCCTTGTCGATCAAACGTTCGGCAAGTTCCGCAACGGAAGAATTTGGCGCAACAAAAAGGTTATCTTCCAGGAAAAAGACCCCTTCCACCACACCAAGGCGAATCTTCGGCTTGTCCCGAAGCATGTCGCTGATTATACCGGCAAGCTCTTCCAGCGGCTGACGCACCGCCGGATGGGCCTGGGGATAAAATGTTACCGATTTTATGGAGGCCGTCAGCAGCATTGCCGCCCGTTGCGCATCCTGATGAGTTATCTCATTCATGTTCGCGTATCACCCCTTCTTCCATGGTCTCCAGTACCGCCGAAGCTGCCGGTCCGAGCCGCCCCCCTCGTGACGCAATTTTCTCGAGGAACGCGCAAGCCTCGGCCCCTCCCAGGCGGCCAATCGTCTCAAGCGCGAGAATTTTCAGTTCCTCCCAGCGGCCGGAAGCCAGAAAATGCCTTTTCCTGACGAGCAGAAACAGGGTGTCAAGAGCGCGAGGGTTCCCGATGCGGCCGATGGCCAGCAAGGCCTCTTTTTTTTGGGTGACAAGCTTCCCCCTAAAATCCCGCTCCATGACCAAATCGAGGAGCGGCTGCAGAGCACCTTCGTTTCTGGTGACTCCCAGCCAGAGAATGACCTGCCGCCGTATCATCCGGTTATCATCCCGGAGCAAATCGAGCAGCACCTCGGTTGCTTCTTTGCCACCAATTCCGGCCAGGGAGCGGATTGACTCGATCCGCACCCCGGTATCAACATGGTAGGCCGTCAAAACAAGGCCCGTAACGGCATCCCTGCTCCGCATCTCACCAAGTACTGTAGCGGCAGTGCGCACGACCTGCCCTCTGTCGTCCTTCAGCAACGTCAGCAGCGCAGGAATTGCCGACGGCCCTATCCGGAGCAGGGCGGTAGTGAGGGCCTTTTTGGCATACGGGCAATCGGAAGCAACAAGCCGGGGGACAACCGCTTCGACGGTCTCATTACCCAGATGATGCAAAACTAGATAGACTATCTCCTTCAGATTGAAGCTTTCATCCTCCAGGTGGTCCAGCAGGTGCTCGAGCATCGCCCCCCGGGCGATTTCATAAAAAGCCTCCATCGATGCGGCACGGCGCATCTCGCTCCGAGTCTCATCGGCATTCTGATTGAGAAGGCCGAGGAGAACCGGAAACAGAGGATCAAAATCACCGTTCTCCTTCAGCACACAGCACTTGTTCGACAGCAGGCTGGCCAGTTGGGCGTAGCGGCCGTCATCGGCTTCCCTCTCAAGCAGCGCAGACAACTCGGCAACCGAAAGATCGTCAAGGCGGTCAAGAGGAAGCCCCTCAAGGGAACTGCCTCCTTCCCCCGCGCTGCCGTCAGCAGTCAGACCTTCCCCGGCACCCTCTCCCTCCCCAGGAATCTTATCCTGCCGGGAAGCGCTTCCGTCCGCGCCAACAGCCTCGGAAGGCTCTCCGGTGGCACGCTTGGTAAAAACCGCCGAGATACTGATTTCATTGGCGAAGATCGTCGCAATGCCCGATTGGCGGAGAATTTTTTCCACGCCACCCTCGGCGATGATCCGCTGAGGTTCCTGTGCCAGCAACGAAAGAAAGATAGTAAAGTCGGCAAGGGAAACGTCGGCAAGGAGGGTAAGGCGCTGGATTTCACGGCTGAAAAGCTCTTTTGCCAGAGCCATGGTCATCCGGGTATTTTCAATGCTCTCGTCACGGTCGGCAAACGAGAGGCCGGTGCGATGCACGATAAGGGAAAGGCCCTTGCCGAGCATCAGGCCCTTCAGGGCCTGATAGGCACGGTTGACTATCTCTTCGCGAAGCGGGTGACTCTCGGGATAGAAGGTCAGAGCCTTCAATGCCTTGTAAAGCTCCGCGAGAGCCATGCCGCTCCCCTTCAGCACCCGATCATCAGTTTTTGGTGCAGATCTTTGTATATCAATTTTCTTCGGCATTGCCATCTCCCGATGGTGATTGCGATCCAACCCTTTGGTTTTACCGTGCCGAGCCTTCTGCCTGCCGCAAAACTATCACCGCCGTCTTTACCTCTGGAAAACGAAACGCTTCACCGTCTCGGCCGGAGCCAGGTCGAAATGAGAAAACTCCATGGTGAAGCTACCACGCCCTTTGGTGGCGCTTCGAACTTCGGTCATATAGCCGAACATTTCCGCCAACGGTACGCTAGCCTTGACCACTTCCAGGGAACCACGGGAAGAAACACCCTCAACCCGGCCACGCTTTTTCTGCAGCGAACCGAGCACTTTGCCAGTATACTCCGCCGGAGCAGTAAGCTCCAGCGACATTATCGGCTCGAGGAGCGCAGAGCCTGAATCACGCAAGGCCATCATCAGGCCCCGTTGGGCAGCGGCACGCAGGCCGATCTCGGTAGTGACGCCGGCCTCGAAGGGCGCTTCAACTACCTGTACCGCCAAATCCGTCAACGGAAACCCGGAACTGCCACCGGCAGAACATGATTGCTCCAAAGAGGCACCCAAAAGCTCCAGCAATTCCGGCGGCAGGAGCGACTCCTCCACTGAGGGAAGAACTACCCGCAGCCCGGCTCCGCGAGCAAGCGGGGAAATCCGCAGCAGAACCTCTCCGCCCTGGACCTTCCCGTCTATCTCGCGGTGGAAGACTTCTCGGTGTTCGACGGCGCGTTTTGGGGTTTCCCGGTACACGACCTGGGGACGACCGGTCTTTATTGTCACGCCGAAATCCCTCGCAAGCCGATCGGAAATGATTTCCAGGTGAAGCTCTCCCATCCCGGTCAGAATGGTCTGCCCGGTTTCTTCATCCTCCCGAACCCGGAAAGTGGGATCTTCCCATTGAAGTTTTTCCAGCGCCAGCGGCAGTTTCTCCCGGTCCTCGGCCCCCTTCGGCTCGACAGCCAGGGACACAACCGGATCAGGAATGGACAGTCCCTGCAGTAGCAGAGGATGGGAACTATCGCAAAGAGTATCACCGGTAAGGACATCCTTAAGACCGGTCGCGGCTACGATATCACCAGCCGATGCTTCCTCGATCCGCTCCCTTTTATGGGAGTGCATGCGAAAAAGTCGTGCCACCTTTTCAGTACTGTTTCGTGACACGTTGAAAACCGAGGCCCCGGCACGCAGCCTTCCCGAATAGATCCGCAAAAATGTGAGTTTACGTCCCTCATCGGAGAAAACTTTGAAGGCCAGTGCGCAGAAAGGAGCCTGAGCATCGCAGCGGACTTCCTCTTCATCGTCGGTTCCGGGACGAATTCCGGTCGTGGGAGGGACATCAAGGGGCGAGGGAAGGAACTCTCCCACGGCATCCAGCAGGGGCTGGATCCCTTTGTTACGGAGCGCCGACCCCAGAAAAACGGGGAAAAGTTTGCAGGCAACAGTCCCTTTCCGGATTGCTTGCCGAAGCCGAGCCGGTTCAATGGCAACACCATCGAGAAAATCGGCAAGAATGGAATCATCAAAGTCGGCGGCAGCTTCAATTACGGCTTCCCTGGATACGCGGAACTCCTCTTGCAATTCCGCGGGAACGGGAAGAATTTCCATGGTCACACCTTGATCCGCAGCAGAAAAAAGAAGCAACTCGCCGGTGAGGAGATTCACAACACCGGAAAAACCGCCTTCACTGCCGAAAGGTATCTGCAGAAGGAGTGGCCGAGCCTCGAGTTTTTTTCCAATCTGATCCAGAACCACCCGGTAATCGGCGCCGATTCTGTCCATCTTGTTGATGAAACAAACTCGTGGCACAGCATAGCGGTCGGCCTGGCGCCATACCGATTCGCTCTGCGGTTCGACCCCCTCAACGGCACTGAAAATTGCCACCGCACCGTCCAGCACACGCATGCTTCGCTCCACCTCGATGGTGAAATCAATGTGTCCCGGCGTATCGATGAGGTTGATCCAGTAGCCCCGCCAGTGACAGGTGGTAGTGGTAGCAGTAATGGTAATGCCCCGTTCCTGCTCCTGAGGCATCCAGTCCATCACCGCCTGGCCGTCATGCACCTCACCCATCTTGTGGGTTTCTCCGGAGTAATAGAGAATCCGCTCCGATACCGTGGTCTTGCCGGCGTCGATGTGGGAAATAATCCCGATGTTTCGAATGGAATCGAGAGAGGGATGATCCATAAAGCCTCGCAGGGGCAAAAATCATCCGTATTATACCGGCCAAGGCTCTCATGGCAAGGGAAAAGTGGCGGAAAGGAGAGACCGCTGAGAAAGAAACAGGCTTGTTGAATCTCGTCCGGAGACTTTTTTCAGGCGACTCCCGGCTTCCGATCAGCAAAACGGAAGATTTTGTCCTGGGTGGAAAACCAATGGCTTGCAGGGAGACTTTGCTGACCAGGCAGCCCAGGCACGGTAGCGCATCACCTTGGTCGGAATGACGATTTGACCTGCCATTGGCAGCGCCGACTGGCTGAGGCGCCAGCCATGCAGCCGAGCAGAGGGCTCACTTTCCGGGCAGAAACCAGTTATCCCTTGAAATTGCGAGACAAGATGGTCTATTCTTCCTGAATTCATGATTCTGTCCACTCTAGGAAACGGAGTTCGATTCTTATGGCGAAAAACCCTGACAACGGAAAACCTTCCACAAACAGACGTCGGAAGTCCGGCAAAAAAAGGGTAACTGTACTGCTGATTAGCACAGGCATCCTGGCACTGATCACCATGATCGCCTTTGCCGGCTACTTCCTGTACCTTCTGTCTTCCCTGCCCAAGGTTGACCGCCTGGCCGATTACAAACCACCCATTGTCTCACAGGTTTTCTCCGACGACGGCACCCTTGTGGGAGAATTCTACCTGGAGCGCCGCACGGTAGTACCGGTAAACAAAATCCCGAAAAAACTCATCCAGGCTTTTGTCGCAGCGGAAGACTCGAACTTCTTCCAGCACAAAGGGCTCGATTATCCGGGAATCGTCCGGGCCGCGCTGAAAAACCTGATGACTCTCAGCAAAAGAGAAGGCGCCTCGACAATCACCCAGCAGGTTGCACGATCCATGCTCTTGACCCCGGAGAAAAAATATTCCCGAAAAATCAAGGAGGCCATCCTTGCAACACGGATGGAAGAGAAACTCAGCAAGGAAGAGATTCTCTATATTTATCTCAATCAGATTTACCTCGGCAGCGGATCCTACGGTGTCGAGATTGCTGCGGAAACCTATTTCGGCAAGGACGTTGAAAGTCTCAACCTGGCAGAAATGGCCATGCTGGCCGGCCTGACAAAAGGACCGGAACTCTACTCGCCCATCAAACACCTCGACCGGGCACGCGAGCGCCAGGAATACGTACTGCAAAGGATGGTAAAGGAAGGGTACATCACCAGCGCCGAAGCCGATCATGCCCGCACAACCCCCATCGTCCTCACGTCTCGCAAAAAAATGAATAGTGACCAGTCAGCATACTTTCTCGAACATATCCGTATCCAGTTGGAAGAAAAATACGGCGAAGACCTCCTCTACAAGGGAGGCATGAAAATATATACCACCATGAATGCTGGCATGCAGAAGGCGGCCCATGAAAATGTCCTGAGCGGACTGAAGGCCGTGGACAAGCGACAGGGATTCCGCGGTCCGGTTAGCCGGCTAAGCCAGGAAGAGGTCGAACCTTTCTGCCGCAAGGTTGAACAGGGCATCAACACCATCGCTCTGAAAAAGGATGAGACCTATCAGGGCGTCGTTACCGCAGTCAACCCCGCAAAAAAAGAACTTACCATACGCGTCGGCGACCGGACCGGCACCCTGGGGAAGAAAAACATGTCCTGGGCCGGCAAGGTTCCCTTGCTGGACCGGTTGGAAAGCAGCGGCAAAACAGACAAGAAGGCAATCTCCCCGGGATCGGTGCTCGAGGTATCGGTGATAACGCCGGACACCGACAAACGCGGCGCGGTGTTTGCCTTGGACCAGGAGCCCCTCGCCCAGGCAGCCCTGATAGCACTTGATCCGCGTTCCGGCGAGGTAAAGGCCATGATTGGCGGATATGACTTCCGGCGCAGCCAGTTTAACCGGGCGATTCAGGCACGAAGGAACCCCGGCTCTGCATTCAAACCGATTATTTATGCCGCGGCACTGGACAAGGGAATGACCGCTGCGTCTATCATCGAGGACGCACCGATCCAATACGACCTCAGCCGTGAACGGATCTGGAAACCACGCAATTATGACAACAAATTCCGTGGCCCGGTGACGATGCGTGAGGCCCTTACCAACTCCCTCAATATAGTAAGTATCAAGATACTGGAAAACATCAGCGTGGACTACGCCATAAAGTATGCGAAAAAATTGGGGATCACCTCACCGCTCTCGCCCAATCTCGCCCTGGCACTCGGCGCATCGAGCCTGACGCCACTGGAACTGACTTCGGCATATGCCGTTTTTGCCGCGAAGGGTTACAGGACGACCCCGTATTACATCACCAAGGTGCTGGATGGAGACGGCAATACCCTGGAAGAAGTAGCCCCGCCGAAAATTCCGGTCCTCTCACGCATGTCTTCCGCAACCGGGGAAAGTAACGAAGAGCCGGAATACTACGGAGATGGAACGAGTCCGTATGCCGTCCCGGTCATTTCACCAGAAACCTCTTATATCATCACCAACCTGATGGAAAGCGTGGTAGCAAGCGGCACCGGTCAGCGGGCCAAGGCCCTCGGCCGCCCGGTGGCAGGGAAGACCGGAACAACCAATGACATGAAAGACGCCTGGTTTATCGGCTATGTTCCCCAACTGGTGGCAGGAGTCTGGGTGGGATACGACCAGGAAAGGTCCCTCGGCGCAAGTGGCTCCGGCGCGCAGGCAGCAGGCCCCATTTGGGTCGGATTCATGCGTCAGGCTCTGGCAGGTGTTCCGGTACAGCCATTCACAGCACCGCCCGACATTTCCCTGGTCGCCATCAACCCGCATACCGGGCGACTTGCCCGACAGGGGCAGCAGGGAAGCATCACGGAATGCTTTCTTACCGGTACGGAACCGACCGAATATGACGAAGAAAAAAACACCCTTGACCCTTCCCCGAAAACCGAGTTGGGCCAGACGGGTATAGTTCAATAATATCGGCATAGTAGACAACCAACCAACTCCCAACATGGCTCAGGTCACCGCTCCGCGGGGGCGAAGGGTGGCAAAACACCCGTTTTTGCTGCTTTTTATCCCTTTAAAAAAATGGTTTTTCGTTAAATAAACCCTTGCAAAGTGCAATTTAACGTATATAGTAGGGGGAAATTATCCCCAAATTTTTTAAAGGAGGGCTAGTATGACCAAAGCAGAACTCGTGGAAGCCGTGGCAAAATCTTCCAACCTTACCAAGGCAGCAGCAGAGAAGGCAGTAGGAGCATTTATCGATGCAGTAAGCGCTGCCCTTAAAAAGGGTGACAGGGTAACACTTGTTGGCTTCGGCAGCTTTGAAGTTGCCACACGGAAGGCACGTGTCGGCAGGAACCCGCAGACAGGCAAAGAGATCAAGATTGCAGCCGCAAAGGTTCCCAAGTTCCGTCCCGGCAAGGCATTGAAAATGGCGGTAACACCTACCAAGAAAAAGTAAAGCTGATCGCCTAACCGGGCACAATCGATCCCCGGACAACGGGACCTTCGATGAAAGCCGGCATGTAATCTACACTGCATTGGAATACGGCCGCTTCACGCTCCCATGAGAGCTGGCAATATACTCCCATGGCGGTTTGCGAACCCTCAGTTTCAAACATACAAGCTACCAAAGAATGCCCCGTTGCCTACGGGGCTTTTTTTTAACCGGTTTTCACTATTAGTCACACAACCCCATCTTTCCTACAAAATGAGCGATATACTTAATGCACGGACAGTGAGTTATGGGGAGGCGCTAGGCTCCCCGAGAACCAACTGCTCACCGGACAGCAAGAAAACGACACTCCGTCCGTTGGAAGCAACGGGAAGGCGCGATAAAATCCCCGACGGACTGTCAATCAGCGGAGCCACAGCTTCACCAGATGGCACCACAGAGAACTCCCGCCGCCCACTCGACACCCACTCTCCACCCCTTTGCGGCGGCCCTCATAAGTACAGTCTTTCTTTTCCGACAGGGAATCGGTAGAGGCATCATGAACGAGCGCCACACGAAAGAAAATCCGGGCTCATACACTTGGAAAAGGTTCACCGTCACGGCGCTTCTCGTTGCAGCCCTGCTCGCCTTTTCTCTCGCCATCCTTCTCCGGATACTGCTGGTTACCCCGCTGGCTGCGGACTTTATCGGCCGAACTCTGACTGAATACACCAACCACAAGGTTAGCGTAACAGCACTTGCAGCAGCCGGCAAAACACTCTACCTGAGCGGGGTTACTATCGAAAACCCGAGCGGCTTTACAAAGCGGGGACTGCTTTCCATCCGCACAATCTCGCTCACGCCTGACCTGGCCGGCCTGGCACGGGGAAAACGGAGCCTGGCACGATTGGAAATTGACGGCCTCAGCATCAACGCGGAAAAAAATTCAGCTGGAGCCTGGAATTTCTCGTCCTTGGTACAGCGTTTCGCGAAAAAAAAAGAGCAGCCCACGGCTGAGATTTTTATCAAGTATCTATCCCTCAACGACACCTCGTTGCATTTTGCCGGCCACAGGATTGAGAAACTGGGCCTGAAACTTCATGACTTTTCTACCAAGGGGACGACCAGATCGAAGCTTGATCTCAGCGGAAAAGATGCCGCGGGAAATCCTTTCCGACTGACGGCACAAGGACAGCTGGGCGCCAATCCCGCCTTGCAGCTGTCGGTTGACGCTGCTGCCGTTTCCCTTGCACCGTTGCAACAAATCCAGCGCAGCACTTCTTCTCTCCGGCTGGAAAATGCCCGGGCAAAGCTGCACTTTTCCGCAAAGCTGCGCAACGGCCTGCTCGTCATTCGAAGCACCACCGCCATCAAGCAACTCACTGTCCCTTTGGCCGGCCAACTACTGCCGATTGAGGGGCAGCTTGACCTGGAAGCCCGCTATGATTCCGCAAGAGACCGGGCGGATCTCACACAAGCAACCCTTTCCCTCAACAGCCTTGCCACCATCACGGCCTCCGGCTCGATGCAAGGAGTCAGGAAAGATGGCTTCTTTTCCCTGCAAGTAAGTCCCCTCAGAATCAACCTCGACACACTTGCCGCCCAACTGCCGGAAAAAACCCGCCGCGGCGTCAGCCTGTCGGGCGAGATTTCTTCCGGCGGGCTTTCCCTGAAAGGGAACCGACTCAGGGGAATTACCGCCGCCAACGGAAACCTTTTCCTCCGGAAAATCACCGTTAGCCGCAAAAAACAGCCTTTTCTTCGCGAAGGAGCTGCCGACTGCCTCCTGATTAAAACGGCCGAGGGCTGGCAAATTACCGGCAAGGTATTCACCGAAGGACGCCATGACTCGCCACTGATCGAATCCTTCGCTGCCCCGTTCAACGTCCGCTTCAGTTCCCGCTTCAAGCCAGTGGCCGCCGACCTGCCAGCCATGGAAGCCGTACTCAAGGGAACACCGGTCAGAGGATCATTTCGCTACCGGGCCTCCGCTCCAGTGCCTTTTGCCTTCAGCTGTTCAGCAACAGGAGTTCCCCTCAGCGCAATGAACAGGCTCTTTTACGGGAAGACCTCGTCGTTTCAGGCATCTTCGGGGAAATTTTCGGTCGCGGCCAGGCTTTCCGGTCACTCAACCGGTAATTTTGCCGGCACGGCAACCCTCGACATTATTTCCGCAACGGCAACATCATCAACCAGGAAAATTTCCCTCGCAAAAGCGACCATCCGGACAAATCTGCGGCGAACCAACGCGGGCTTGTCAGTCGCCGGCTCCCTTGAAACCGCTGACGGCACCTTCGACAGCAAACCTTTCAGCGCCACGACAGAATTTGCCCTGGACAATGAGGAACTGACGCTGCGCAATGCGTTGTTCAGCATTGGCACCATCAGCATCCACAGCAAGACACTATCGGCAAAATTGCCGAAAAAGGGGAGCGCCGCGAAAGCCCCCTTCTCGGCAACCCTGGCCGGAACGGAAGTACGCAGCAAAGATTTGGTGGTATCGGGCATTTCCGGCACAATCAACGCGCACTACGGCACGGCAAACCTGGTGCCATCTCTTGATGGCATCGCCGACATTTCCCATGCCTCTCTGACATATCGGAACATCCCTCTGGCATCATGTACCAGCCATGTCACCTTCAACGGGAATACCGCCTTGCTGGAAATCAGGGGAAATTCCCTGGAAGGGCCACTGACCGCCCAGGTGAGAACCGGGCTATTTTCCACAAGCAGGGAAACGTCATTTTCTGTTCGTCTGATGCAACAGCATCTCAAGCACCTGGCCGGGCTCTTTCCTAAAAATACGGCACTGAATATTTCTGCCGGAACCGCAGACGCACTGCTTAAGGGCAGCTACACGCAGCAAAATGGCGTGCAGGCAACACTTGCGGCTAGCGGACAAGCCATCACCCTGAAAGGCTCCGCAGGGAAAACCCTGGTGTCCGGAATTTCGACTGTCATTAATTCAAAGGTAAACGGACAAACACTCACCCTGCAGGAAGGCACCGTGAGCCACCCCCAAGGCACCACACTGCGAATCCGCGGCACAATGCAGCGTTTCGCAGCCGCAAACAGAAAGGGAGAGTTCTCCTTCGCCATGCCATCAACTGCCATCAACTCTCTTCTTGACGCCATCGCCAATGCGCTGCCGCGAAATCTTCAGGAAGCCGTCTGCGAAGGAACCTTCGCGCTCGAAGGAACCGTAGCTGTGGACGGCAAAAAGAGCAGCATCAACGGAGGCCTGTCCCTGGCATCGGCAACCCTCGAAATCCCCTCACAGAAGATCACCGTTGCCGGAATAGAGGGTCGCCTGCCCTTTTCTCTGGAATTCCCAGGGAGCGAGGCGAAGTTGCAGCAGCCCCTTGCCAGCTTCAGCAGAGAAAACTATCAGGAACTGCTGAAAAACCTAAGCCGCACCGCCGGTACGGGAAGTCGCATCATGCTCGAAAGGATCCGTTTCGGGGCGCTGGAAACCGGCGTTGTTTCATTTTTCATTTCCTCAGCCGGCGGAATAATCCGGATTTTTCCCATCGAAGCGTCTCTGTTCGATGGAAAGGTGCTCGGCAATGGCTACCTGATCCTGAATAATACCATGGAGTACGGTGCAAACATGCTACTCCACGATGTAAGCCTCAAGCAACTCTGTGATTCTTTTCCCGCTATCAAGGGATATATCACCGGCAGAGTTGACGGCATAGTCAGCCTGAAAAACAGCAAAGGCGGTCTTAAAGCATTAACAGGATTTGTGAATCTCTGGACACGTACCGGCAAAGGTGAAGACATGCTGGTAAGTAAGGATTTTCTGCAGAAACTTGCCGGCAAGAAGCTGCGCGGGTTTTTTTTCCAGAACGACCGTCCCTATGACAGTGGCGAAATCAGTGCTTATCTACGGGACAACTTTCTGACCTTTGAAAAACTCGACATCTCGCACACCAATTTCCTCGGCATGAAGGATCTGAGCGTCTCCGTGGTACCGATACAAAACCGGATCTCCCTCGATCACCTGCTCGAGTCAATTCGAGAAGCAGCGGCACGGGGCAAGAAGGGCGACCAAGACGCGCCGCCGGTACAAACCGATCTAAAATGGCTCGAATAGCAAAGCAGTGAAATCCTTGACCGTGCATCGTAAGCTTTTTGACGCGGCGATTTTCCGGCATGAAGATATTTTTACCTTCTTTGCTTCTACCACCCACTATGGTATATTTGCGGGCACACACTTTGAAAAAACGGAGGATATTATGAAAAAAGCTGCCCTACGTTGGATTATCGCTGCAGCAACAGGTCTTCTGGCCGCGTGCGCATTCATTACGGTCAATGTGTATTTCCCGGAAAAAGACGTAAAACAGGCATACAAGTCATTGGACGAAATGCTCCTCAAACAGGAGCCGAATGAACAGCTGCAGCCGCAACCAGAACAGGCAAAGCCTGCTGAGAAACCGCTAAGTTTCCTCCCCGCTATCAGTTTTGCCGCAGAGGCATGGGCTCAGGACGACTTGGGCAACAAATTGGCGGCAGAACTGTCCGCTATCCCCGACGTCCAGAGCGCATACGATGAGATGCGCGCCAGGCTTCCCCAGATGAATGCACTCCGTGACAATGGAGTTATCGGAGAGGCCGCTGACGGCAGTGTTGTCGTTCGCGATCCGGCCAAGGCGGGCAGCGCCCAGGCAATCGTGCAGGCTGAGAACAACAACCGCAAGACCGTTATCGTCAACATGGCGAAGGCGATCCTGAAGCTGAACAAACAACCGGAAACAAAGGATTCGTTGCGTCAGGTTCTGGCCAAGGC
This sequence comes from Geobacteraceae bacterium, assembly GCA_028683555.1. Classification (GTDB taxonomy): domain Bacteria; phylum Desulfobacterota; class Desulfuromonadia; order Geobacterales; family Geobacteraceae; genus RPRC01. The sequence continues at coordinate 13,485 of JAQUHN010000008.1, forward strand.
AGCGGCAACATACGCCGACGCAAAGCGGGAAGAGGCAAAGCCGGGATGGTGGATCCAACTGGCAAACGGACGCTGGGTTCAAAAATAGCAGGCTGAAGAAAAAAAGAGCGGGGTCTGAAATTCAGGCCCCGCTCTTTTTTTGCAGTTTTTTCTGATCAGCGAGCCAAAACATTCGCGCCCGTCAAAATTTTATCTTCCGCCATATTTCGATAACCTTGCCAAAAATCCGCGTGTTTTTTTCCAGCCGGAAAGGACGATACAGCGGGTTGTCGGGCGACAGAAGCACCTCATCGTCCCTCATCCGGTATCTTCGCAGGATTGTCTCTCCCCACAGATTATTCAACAGGACGATATCACCGTTGGCAAAGCTGTCGTATTCGGTGAATATTACCACATCGCCATCATGGAGCGTAGGCGCCATGAAATCTCCATAAAAATAGAACGCGTAACATCCTTCCGGGACTCCGGGAAGAGTGATCCAATCATAGATGTCCTGATCATCAATTCCGTTTGGAAATTCCGGCGGCACCCTCTTCAAAAGGGGGATCCGCGAAGCAACTATTCGGTCGATCTCTTCCTGGGGAAAAATTTTGCGGGAAATTTCCCCCTTGCCGGTAAAAAGCCATTCCTCGCTTATCTCGTAGAGATGACACAGCGCTATCAACAGAGTATCGGACGGGAGCTTCCGGCCGCGCTCGACGTCACTGAGAAACCCCTGCACTATCCCGAGTGAAGAAGCAAAGACTTTTTGCGTGAGGCCACGGGAGAGACGAATCTCTTTTATCCTCGCAGCTATCTCTAAGTGATTCTTTTCGCTTGACATATTATGTCCTGGAGATAATATATTGCATGCACTGTACTCAATACCGGGACCGAGCACCCACCCATGGTTCATGAGAGAAGGGAGTGTCGAAGGCACGACGAAATTCTACCATGAAAATAAGGGAGACCGAAACAACTTCTCTTTTCAAAAATCTCCAGTGGCGCTTCAAGCGATATCGGAGGGACGCGACAAGCCGGGAACAGGAAAAACTGGCTGAAACCCGGGACCGCATGCTACTGGTCATCGAGGCGCGCTGGATTCTTCTGGTTGCACTGTGTGCCTACGGTCTGTTTGCGACAAACCTTCTGGCAGCAGCCCGACCGGAATACTCTCCCGACTATCACCAGGGTGCGATACTGGCCGGCACCCTCTTTGCCGCGACATCCTGCAATATCTTCTACCACCTATTCTACCGGGAACTGAGCCACTTTACCGTGGCGAACCATGTCCAAGTAGTTCTGGACATTATCGTCACGACAACCTTCATACAGTACAGCGGCGGCATTTACAGCCCACTCTGGTCCCTCTACCCGCTTCTCGCCCTGGAAGCGTCACTGCTACTGGAACAACCACGGAATGCCTGGTTATTCGGCATCATGGCATGCATGGCGTTCGGCGCACTCATCGTGACCGGCGACAGCGAGAGCCTGCAGCTTTCCGGCGCACCTTTCTTCACAAAAGATCCGCAACAGAAGCCGCTGTCAGCCCTTCTGCTATGGTCGTGGGCGACAATGATAACCATCGCGGTGACGCTTATCGGCTCCCATATCATCCGGGCCAACCGCAGGAAAGAAGACGCCCTGAAACAGTTGGTGGTAAAAGATCAGATGACGAATTTATATAACAGAAGCTATTTTTTCAAGGAACTTAACAGAGAAATACAGCGATCAATCCGCTACAGCCGGGTCTTTTCCATCGTCTTCCTCGACATTGACCATTTCAAGGAATTCAACGACACCTACGGCCACCTGGAAGGAGACCGGTTATTACTGGAACTCGCTGGCATATTGCGTAAAAGCGTCCGCCGCAGCGAAACAGATCAAGCCTATGATATCGATGTTCCCTGCCGTTATGGCGGGGAGGAATTCGGCATCATTCTTCCCGAAACCCCCATCAGCACCACAACAAAAGAACCCGGCGTAACAGCTGATATGAATGCAGCCGCCTTCGCAGAAAGAATCCGGCGAGAAATCGCGTCGCTGCGGGTGAATGGCAACAGTATTACTGTCAGTATCGGCATTGCCTCATTCCCGCAACACGGGACAACCCCCGACGAACTGGTCAAATCGGTGGACGACGCCCTCTACCGGGCAAAAAACAGAGGGAAAAACCGCATCGTCATCGCAGGGAATGAAGCTAATCCGAATCAAAAGGGTCCTGGTTACCGGCACAGTGTAAACGAAGTATGTCCGCTGCCATAACTACTCAGTTCACATCCGACACCCGCTGCCATCTACAGATTAAAAAGCAGAGCAGATGCCACCTTTTCATTATAATCGTGAAACTTTACCTCTTTAAAGACAAACAGTCAACCTATAGGTTTCGGACAATGACAGGAATGTCGCTTATCAGTGCAAAGCAAGATAGATCTAGTCGATGCAGTCGTATTTGCATACACACCTTCCCCGAAGTATTCCCGCACAAATTCTCCGCGCCGTCGAATGCGGCGAAGCCTTATTCGCCAAAGGAACTGATCCGATGAAAGCCTTTTCATCACCTGGGTTCGCAAAGATCGTTAAAAATATCTGACCGCTACTTTTCCCCGTTTTGCTTTAACAATAGCCTCCCAATCTGACATCCGACGAACATCCTGTTAAAAAGCTTACTAGTGTCCAGAAAACCAGTGCCGACGCACAATGATTACAGCGTTTGCCATTAAGCAGCCCGAAGATGCTCTGCAGCTAGTGGCATGCTGCTACTGGCAGAGGCCGGCTTCTTTTCTTCCGTGGGCCGACTCATAGACACAAAAGCAGGTACCAGCGAGTCAGATACATCGACAGCAGAGTCGAAGTACCAAACTTCAGCTTCCAGTGACTGGCCGAATTCATTGTACTCGTCCAGGCGCTGTCCATACTTGTTCACGCCTACCTCAACCGGTTTCCTGGTGCTCATGCCCTCTCTCGCAAATTTCGTCTTTTCCTGTGCCGGCCGAATCAGGCACTCAAGAACGGGCAACGGCGCGACAGACGCATCAATAGTACCATCGAAGTACCAAACTTCAGCTTCCAGTGACTGGCCAAATTCATTGAATTCGTCCAATCGCTGTCCATACTTGTTCACGCCTACCTCAACCGGTTTCCTGGTGTTCATGCTCTTTGTCGCAAATCGCATCTTTTCTTGTACCGGCCGAATCAGGCACTCAAGAGCAGGCAACGGCGCGACAGACACATCAACAGCACCATCGAAGTACCAAACTTCAGCTTCCAGTGACTGGCCAAATTCACTGTACTCGTCCAGGCGCTGTCCATACTTGTTCACGCCTACCTCAACCAGATTCTTGATGTTCGCGTTCGTTTCCATAACTATCTCCTTTCTTACGTTTTGAGTTGAAAGCGAGAACCCGCTGCGACACGGTTTCCACCTTTAACTCGGTTTTTTTCCACTGCTCTGCAAAGCCAGCCATGCCACTATTGACATCACTGTTACTGCAGTGGACAACTCGCCAAAACTGTCATAGAGCCCCATGCCAGGGCTATCAGTAAAATTTCGTCACGGATTCATGTTAATGGAAAAATCTGAGGTACTGGCCCTATGCCGAATGCTGTCATACCTGGGTTCAAGTATGCCACATCGCCAGAAAAAGCTTTGTAAGGTAATTCGTAAGATGAGGGGTGCAAATGCCTTAAGGAAAAACGGAGATGAATAGGTTTGATGGGGACAGACTAATCGAGGGAGGTCAGCCCTTCGCGTATGGCGATTTTGGTAAGTTCTGCGATGGAGCTTACCTTAAGTTTGTCCATGAGTCGCTTGCGGAATGCTTCCACGGTTTTTATACTTACATCAAGGGTAAAAGCGATTTCTTTCATGCTCTTTCCCTCGGCAAGAAGCTGCAGAACCTCCCTTTCACGCGATGAAAGGGAAAAGATCTCGGAAGGGGTCTCTCCCTTCTGCTGTTTTACCAGATCCTTGACGACAATGGAGGATATTTTCGGGCTCAGGTACGTTTCGCCCTGCAGAAGTGTTCTGATAGCCCGCAATAATTCGTCGGAAGCACATTCTTTCAACAGATACCCTTTGGCACCCGCATTGAGAACTTCGATGACCAGCCGTTTTTCATGGTGCATGGAAAGTATCAGCACCTTGATGTCAGGATGCTCGGCGGTTATGCGCCGGGTTGCGTCAATACCGTTCATATCAGGCATGGAAATATCCATAATAACGATTTCGGGATGAAGTTCATGTATCAGCCGCAAGGCAGTCCTGCCGTTGTCGGCTTCGGCAACCACTCCTATCCCTTCCTCATTATGGAGAATGGCCTTTAAACCGTCCCGTACTATCTGATGATCGTCAACAATCATAACGAATGTCTTCATCACGCATCTCCTTCAACTTCAGAAATTTCAGCCCGCAAAGGTACGCGGAGGGTTATGCGGCTTCCTGCACCCGGTTGAGAAGTTATGGTCATGCCCCCCCCCAGATACTCGATCCTCTGCTTGATGCTGAAGAGACCGAGGCAGTTTTTCTTATTGCCCTGCAGCAAAACCTCTTTGGCATCAAAGCCTGTCCCGTTGTCTTCAACAGATATTTCGATGGTATCTTCGACTCCGTTCAAAGATACCACGACCCGATCCGCCTTTGCATGTTTTGCTATGTTGTGCAGCAACTCCCTCACCATTCGGTAAAGCGTACCCCGCAGGTTTTTTGCAATATACCTTGTTTCCCCTTCCTCCACAAAGTCCGCGACAATCCCGGTTTCTTCATCGAACTTTTCGCAGAGAGATTGCAAAGCCGCATCAAAACCGACCATATACAGAATTGGCGGACTGATTTCGAAGGCAAGTGATCGGATACAGGAAATAGCCTTCAAGATAAGATTGTATGCCTTTGCCATCTCTCCATCCTTCGTGCTGCAATCAGGATTTCCTGCAAGGGCATCGAGTTTCATCTTGGCCGTGGCAAGCTGTTGCCCAACCGTATCATGAAGTTCCGTGGCTATGTTCTGCCGTTCCCGTTCTTCCGTCATGGCCAGTTCCGTGGCCAGTTTCTTTAGTTGCTCCCGCTGGGAGATCAAAGCAAGTTCGGCTATCTTGCGGTCAGTAATATCTATGCCGACCAACTGGAATTCCAGCAAGTTGCCTCTGCCATCAAAAATCGGGCAATCGCTCCAGCGTATCCAGATTGACCCTGCCTCGCCAGCGAACATCTCATGCTCATAGTATTGCAGCCTTGGCTGTTTGATTAGTGACGCAACATGTCTCAGGAGATCTCTTTTATTCTTTGTGGAGATGAAGTCGAGGAAAGACTTGCCGAGAAGTTCGTCCCTCGATTTACCGAGCAACTGGCAGTAGGCCTCATTCACATAGGTCAGGGTTGTATCGGGAAGCCAGCGGCAGACTGCTTCCACCTGGTTTTCCACAAGCGCCCGATAGCGAGCCTCGCTCTCACGAAGCGCCTCTTCAGCCAGTCGTTGCTCCGTGATGTCGCGATCCGTGCCGATGATGCGCACGGGCCTGCCGGATGCATCCAGCTGGACCTCGCCGACCCCGTGCCAGATATGCACCTGGCCGGTGTCTTGCCGAATGATGCGGAACTCGTGGTCGTAATTCGACACCAAACCTTGTACGACCTCGTCAAGTTTCTGCCGACGAGCTACCCGGTCCCCAGGATACACCGTATCGTTGATAAAGACGTCCAAGGGAACCGGGGGATAGCCCAGGGAAAGCCCTGACAGCCGCTTCAACCCGTCGGAGACATAGATTGTGTCGTTGGCAATATCCCATTCCCAGCTGCCCCACCCGGCTACGCGCTCGGCCTCGGCCAAGAGGGCCTTGCTCTTCAGCAGCGCCTCTTCGGCAAGCCTCTGTTCGGTGACATCGGTGAGATACCCTTCGATAAAAGGCTCATTGCCGGCTTCGTCCCGTACCAGGCGCGCGCTGATGGAAACCCAGATCTTCTGCTTGTCTTTACGGTAGAATTGGACTTCCTGTCCGAGAACCTCTCCCCGTTCCACAATGGAAGATACGATTGCATCGCGCTCTTCCGGGTTGACATAGAGCTGCTGCTGCACATCGCTGATGGAAAAAATCAACTCATCAGGCGAATCATACCCTGCGATTCGGGCCATAGCCGGATTGGCGCTCAGAAAGCTTCCCTGCAACGAGGTCTGGAAGAGACCTTCGACGGCTTGCTCAAATATCCCCCGGTATTTTTCCTCGCTTTCGCGAAGTTCCGCCATTGTCTTATTGAGCCTGCCGGTCATAACGTTGAATGCCTGGGCGAGAGCGCCAATCTCATCACGGGAGTGCACATCGACCGTCTGGTTCAGGTTGCCCTCAATGATGGTTTCAACGGCACTTTTCATCTGGTTGACGGGACGTGCAATGGTGCGGGCGACGAGCATGCCAAGCATTCCGATCAAGAGGATAATGGCCAAGCCGGCTATGCTCATGTAACTTGTCATCCTGACACGGCCGCCGCTCAGGACCTTACTATATGCCTGAAGCTCGTCCTCATAGACACTGGTTCCGATGACCCAGTCCCACGGCTCGAAATAAGCGAGACGGGCAATTTTCCAGCGGGGCCCGGGCTCGCCGGGGTTCTGCCAGAGATAACGCTCGGTTGCCAGTTCGCCGGGCTTCAGCCTGGTAGCCTTGTTGATGATATCTTGAATTACCGGGCGGCCATCACCGTCCCTGGTCTCCCAGATGTCCTCACCATCGCGTTTGCCGTGCTGGGAGATGATATAGCGCCCCCGCTGCTTGCCCTTGCCGCCCAGGATATAGACATAGCCGGTTTTGCCGACATTGGTTTGCAGAACAGCCTGGCGCAACAATGACTCGACGCTTTCCTGTTTGATACCGACGTAGAGCATTCCCGCCAGCCTGCCTCTCCTGTCCTTGATCGGCTCATAGGCGGTCAGATACCACGCGTTGACGACATAGGCACGTCCGTGGTAGGTCTTGCCCTGCAGGATTGCCGAGATTACCGGGTTGGGTGCACCGTCGGGATTGATGGCGGGAATGAAGGTGCCGATGGCGCGTTTGCCTTCGGCAGTTTTGACGGTGGTAGCGACGCGGAGCATGTCGCCCTTGTCGTTCATGCGCTGGAAGATGGTGGCTGTTTCGCCGATCAGCCGGGTCATTTTATCAACCACGACGGTCTTTGCGGCCGGGTCGGTATTGCGTCCCAGCCACCTGCCGCCTACCAGCATCCTGGGGAGTTGTACTTCTTTCGCTTTGCCGGTGAACTGGTTAACGGTCATCCAGGGTTCGGTTTCCATCGACAGGCTTATACCGCCTGCTTCGGAGAGGATGTGGCGCGCGCCATTGAGATTATAGTCGATCTGCTGCTGGATAGCGTCATTTTCCGACTGGACGAGGTTATAAACCCCCTGCGTGATATGATCCAGGTCGGCGTTGATCAGCTTGTCTACTTCCCTTTGCGCCAGTGCGTGGTACTGTCCGCTTTGCCACACGGCAAGCACCACAAGGGCAACTGCCGTAATCAGCACGCTGACCGCGCCCAGCAGAGACACCTTCACATGGAGCCTGAGATCTCTTAAGAAATTGAGCATAGTTTTCCTGAAAAAGGTAAGGAGTTTTCCAAGATTGAGCCGCAGCGAAAAACGGCTCGGAGAGTACGCAAAATACAGGTCTCACAAAATGCATATTCTATAACGAGTATCAGGTCGTTGTCGAGGAAGTTGTAAAAGTGCAATTGCACTACGCACTGTATGACAAAACAATAATTAAGCCTACCTCTTTAGAGAGTAGGCTTTCTTGTTGCCGGAGGACGCTTTCGCGCCTTGTGTCGCCAGGGCTACTTTACCGTTATACTCTTGTTCACGGACTTGATCTGGCCATTTATGGTTATCGAAGCGTGAATCCGGTGCTTGCCGGGGTTGTTGATGACGAAGGGAACCTTGCACAGGCCCGGCGCTGTCAAAACACTGCCCTCTTGAGAGTTCGGACCCTTCTCGCACACGAGGTTCTTCACCCCAACGAATCCCATGAAATGATTGCCGCTGAGATACTGCTGGTCGTCAATCGCAAGACTGCGGGTCACGATCTGTGTCGGGATGATTCCTTGAGGCGGAGTTTCGACCCATCGATAGATGGCGTATCCATGAACCGGAGCGGAAGCCACTCCTTTTTTACCGAGAGACGGAATCTCAAGAACCACCCCTGGGCTTTGACCTTTGGATTGAGGCGACTCATCGGAAATCACTTCGTCCGAAGCGACGGGGGAGTTTCCGGAATAGACGCCTCCGCCACTGAAGGTGCGTCCATCTTTCGTCCTCTCCATTCCGGCCTTGGCATCGACGATGCCGTAGGAAAACGCCTTAACGTAAAGCTCGTGCGCCCTCTTGATGTTTTTGACCGCGGGGTACTTTTCATAAAAATCGGCCACAAAGGTCGCATCTATCGCCGCAATGGTGTCGCCTTCGGTCATCTCATCCAGCTTTCGGACAATTGCCTTCTGTTCGGCGGCATTCTGGGAGAGGAGAAACTGGAAACCAAGAAGTAACTGGCGGGCATTCAGATCCAATGCCCTTCTGACAATCGCTTCTTCCGGCAGGGGCTTGGCGTTGACAGCCTGTTTGGCCAGTTCCAAACCCTTGTAGGGGTCTTTCTGAACACCGATGCCATAAGCATGGCAATAGGCAAGCGCCATGAGACCCGTGAGACTGCCGCTGTCGGCGGACTTTTTTATGTATTTATATGCATATGAAGGGTCGTCCTTCGTCCTTTTGGTACCCCACATGCCCCAGAACATCGGCGACATCTGCTCAAAAGCTTGCTCGAAATTTCTTTTGCCAAAATAGTCGATTCTTTCCTTGAGACCCTCTTCAACATTTTTCGAGCTAGCGGTGTTCGCCAAGCCATACGAGAGAGAGAAAAGGTTGAATACTAGCCCTGATATTCTGTCCCCAGGAACTCCGTCGCCATCGAAGTACTTCGCAGCGAGGTTTCCAAGAGCCTTGCCATATGCAATGGCTGGGAATATGTTCTCGCTCGGATTCGCCTCGTAGGCCTCGATCGCCTGAGTGTAATACTGGACGGCTCTCGCACTATCCTGTCTTACGCCCAGACCTTTGTCGTACGCATGCCCGAGCAAGTTCATGCACGAGATGCTGCCCATGGCAATGCCCCGCTCAACATACCTGATAGCCTCCTTGTGCAAATTCTCATCGCTGGTGCCAGTAAGCAATGTCTTGGCGTAGTAGTACATCGACTCGGCGTCTCCCTTGTCGGCATCCGGCTTGAAAATGCGCATGGCCTGCTTGTAGTCGCCACTTTCAAGGGCAAACATGCCCTTTTCATTTACCGCAAACGCGGAACCGACACTAACAAGAAGAACCGTCATGGATAAGACAAGACAACTCAAAAAACGCATAGAACCTCCTTGTTTGATATGGCTGCGAGAAAGTTGTTTTTGAAACTCTCCCCGCCTAGAAGTTATTGAAAAACGCCCCACCAAAAGAGCATGGCGGGGCGCGGTGAACATTTGAGCCGACAAGGCGATGGATCTGGCCAAGGTCCTGACTCCAACATCCAGTCCTTGTGGAACTGTAAAGCATTTTATTTAGTATTGAATTTGTTTAGAGCTACGCCACCGTAAATGGTGTTTTTACGGTCTTTTGCTGCGTGCCGTCAGAGATAACCGTGATCAGGTTGTAATCACCGCTCGGCAGATCCTTCGGCAGGGTAACGCGCGCCGTGGAAAGGTGGGTGCCCTGGGTTCTTGCGACGTTTCTCTCGGACAGCTTGAACCTGTCTTTCCCGCTATCGATAAACCTCATCTCAACGACGTTCGCCTGCGTCGCCGCGTCAGGCAGAAGCACGGTGTACTGCACGTTCGACTCGAATTTGGAGCCGGGAGACACAACCTCCGGGGTGTTAGTAGTCTTTTCGATCTCCAATTTGTCCTCCTTCGCCTTGTACTGGTACTTCTTGGCGGCTTGCTCACGCGAGGCGACCTGCTTGTCGTAGTAGTTTCCTATAACCGCACCCAACACTGCACCCGACAGACCGCCGATCACAGCGCCTGTGCCTTTGCCGAATATCGCACCGATTGCCGAGCCGGTGCCAGCCCCAATCAGCGCGCCGTTTTCCGTTCCGCTCAAGCTGGCGCAACCTGCGGTAAAAACACACATCATGACCACGATCATCAGAAGCGTTACCGTTTTTTTCATTTCAATTTCTCCCTATGTTTAGTTTTCGACGACAAAGATCATGTCTTTGACTTTGCTTATGCCATGAAAAGACTTCGCGATCGTAACGGCCTTTCCCTTGGCGGAATCGCTTTCGACGCTCCCCTTCAGAACCACACTCAGGGAATCGCTCACTTCCGCGTAGATGCCGGAAAGCCCAGCACTTCTCAGGGAGCGGTTTATGTCGCCTTCGAGCTTGGCGGGATCGGCCTGCGGCCGGGACGGAACCGTTGTGCTTTTCCGATTTGCAGGTTCCGGGCTGCTCGGACGGTTCCCGACGTTGGCGACGGCGACCCCACGCTGAGGCGCGGGCTTCGCGTTGGACTGTGCGTCTTTATTGGCCGGTTGAGGTGCGATGGTCTTGAAAGTCTCGATCTGCGGGGTCGTTTTAACCTGAGCCTCCGGAACCACCTGCTTTTCGCTTTCCTGCCCAATCGCTTGCTGGCCGCTAGGCTCGGGGGAGCTTGATTGCTCCGGAGCGGATTGGTTCGGCTCCGCGTCAACCACGGGGTTTTTTGCAGTCGTTTTCTTGGAATAGACGAAATAGCCTCCAGCGCCCAGAACCACAAGCAGCAAGGCGAAGGCGCTAACGACAACCTGCTTGGAAGGGGCGAACCTCACCGTTGTCTTCATTGCCGAAGTTCTTTGCATCGAAGGCTGGGAGGGCGGCGCAGAAACAGGGGCGGCGCTTTTGGTTTCCGAAGCTCGCTGAATTGGGGCTACTGCAGGCGACTCTTTGGCCTTGGGCCATCCGTCGGCGATGCCGGCCGAGGTCTCAGCCTTGGCGGTGCCTGGCTTTAAAATCTCAAGCAGATTAACGACCCCCGCACCCAAGGGCAACAATAGACTCAGGAAGAACCCGATTTCAAAATTCGCTTCCAGCACCCCCTCTCCCTGCTTTGCGACATCATGATTTATTTTGATCATCAAGGCAAGCAGGCACGCCGCCGCCGCAAAACCACATACCATTGAAGGGATTTCGGGCTTCCTTTTGATGGCGGCGCTGCCGACCAGTCCCGCCACAAGAGCAAGAGCGGCAAACAAAGCGAGCTTTTCTCCAGGAATCGCTTCCGATTTTCCGCTGAACGAATCTTTGTATTCAGCACCAAAGGTCATGTTTGCCCCGCTCAATCGCATAAGGGGCTGCTGCTGGCACGAAACGGTGGTCCATGGAAGCATGAAGCAGAGCAGGGCGAGTCCGAACATTGCCGGGGTGATCTTTTTAAACATCGAGTTTCTCCTTTTCAAAAATATTTAGGTTCAGCTTCCTTGCAAGAGCGCAATGACGGATGATTTTTTTGTTTCGCTACCTTTTCATTTGCCGAAGTAGTTCTGGAGCAACAATGTCACGCTGTCACCATTATGGTGTAAATCAGCGCCTTTAATTTTCTTTACAAGAAGAACCTCGATCTTCGCTGTCGTCTTCGAAGACAAAACCATAACATTTATTACATGAAACGACCTTGTCTTCCCGTTCATGATCAAAGTGGCTCATTCCCGGCAACAAAAAGCAAAAAAAAGCCTATCTTTAAACGCAAAGATAGGCCTTGTTCTTTATGCCTTTCGACAACCCCTCGATCCCAACGTTGGACAATTGGCTTTGCGTCATCCGGTTGCCCGGATTTTGCTAATCAAAAATACAGCTAAATCATTCATGCCGAAATAACTCGCAACGATCCTAAAGCGGAGGTTTGTCATAATAAGTTTAATTGTTAACATTGTTAGCCGCGTTAGTGACAACAACTTGGTAATTTTTGTCCTTTGACACCGCCCAGACGAGTGCAACAACCCAGCCAACCAGTGACCACCCCAGAAACAAGTTCAAAAGCAATATTGCAATCTTGTTTTCTTTTTTGCGGGAGAATCCTATCATGGTCGGCAGAAAGTAAAACCCTATGCAGAAAATTAGCGCTATAACAATACCTACACCCGCTGAACCATTTGATCCATTTCCTGCTGCCAAAGCAAATGATTGTGTCAGCAAACTACTTTGGATCAATGTTGCCACCATAATTACTTTCTTCATTTTTTACTCCTCATGTAATAATTGATTCGTACCGTACATCTACGTCTTCCGATACAAGTTTAAAAATCAATATTTATGTCTTCATAAATTCTATATTTCATTACATTACTGTCGTCTATCCGACTGGAAGACACTGTTTCTTGCTCAGCAGTGTATACGGTTAAAATTATTCCATTCAAATAAAACTCGTTTTAGAATCTTTACCAGAAACATAAAAGCCCATCCTCGAGAACGAAGATGGGCATGCACGCACAGATACATAGCGTATACTTTCTCTTCGGCAACCCGGCTATCCAGTCTTAGGACCCGTGGTTTTGCGCCCCTAATTGCTTCAGGTTTGCTCTTATCGGAGATAACACTATCAGTTTGCTAAAAAATGACCCGATACCACTGGCTCTTTGTTATTTCTTTGCCAGTTTATCCAGAATCACCATGATGCTCTTTTGTGCCTCGCTGTCCTTTATCCTCCTCAATTGCCTTACAAAGGCTGCCTCCGTCTCGTTCAACAGGATCTCTCCAGTATGATTCTTGAAAAAATCCGAGACACTTACCCTCAGGGCATTTGCGATAATCTGTAGCTTTGTTGTGGATATGCTTGTTTTGCCAGCTTCATATTTCTGTATCTGCTGGGGAGTGACATCTATCAACTCAGCCAGTTTTTCCTGTGTCAGGCAAGCATTTTGTCGAAATGCTCTAATTTTTCTACCGATTTCATCTGTCATGACTAGTGTGGGCATAATACGCTCGCGGGAAACTATATCTAAACTATGCAAAACACAACAAACTGCCATTAGGAAAATGGTCCATTAAAAATAAACCTTCAGTTTACTTTGGAGTTTCAGCAGTGAATTATGGAAAGAATTCACAAACTACTTCGCAGGACCCAAAAGCTCCCAGGCAATGTATTACCCAGAGATATAATAATTATCTCATTGAAATTTATACTTGCTAAGTAGAAAAGATTATTGAGAGTGTCAACTGGAGAGAAAAAAACGAGGAGAGCCGTCACAAAAAACATTCAGGATATTGAAATCATTACAAGTGAGGCGCTGCAAAACAAAAAGATATTGGATGCAATAGTGAGGAAAGAGAAGGAATCTAAGCGCAGGAGATATATTTCGTACAGTATAAGCAAGTAGCATAGCAAACCCCATAAACCGCTATAATCCTAGCAACTTAGAGACCAGTACTTCTGAAACGCCCAGATAATAGCCTAGAGATTTTTTAAAATCAAGCAAATAATGCGCAATTGCATATAATCCGAAAAACCTAGAAGTTGGCATTTTCTCCCATGAAAAACAAAAAAAGACGCAGGCCAGATGGCTTACGTCTTTTTTCTTTACGAAAAATAATAGGGTGTAACTAGAACGGAATATCGTCATCCGGATTGAATACCGGTTCCTCATATCCCTGCGAACCACCCGCATCGGAATCATCGGCACGTCTTCCCGCACCCGGACGTCCGCCACTTTCCCCTTTACCGCCGAGCATCTGCATCTTGTCCGCCACAATTTCCGTAGTGTAGCGATCACGCCCGTCACGGTCCTGCCACTTTCTGGTCTGCAAGCGGCCCTCGACGTATACTGTCCGACCCTTGGCCAGGTACTCACCGGCAATCTCCGCCAGCCTTCCCCAGAGAGTAACATTATGCCACTCGGTCTTTTCTTCCCAGTCACCGCTCTTGCTTTTGAAGCGCTCGCTCGTAGCAATGGAAAAGCTCGCCACCGCTGTTCCTGACGTGGTGTAACGAACCTCAGGATCCTTGCCGAGATTACCAATCAACATAACTTTATTCAAACTTGCCATTTACATACTCCTTGTCCTGTCGGTGCACAACAGGCAACATTGCTGAAGCTCCGACCGAATGTCGGTCAACGGGATTGTCATCCGAGGTTGCCGGATGGATACCAATTAACGGATGACATAATAACTCAATTCCATCTTCCGCGCAAAGTGAATGTTTGAGCTACCGGAAAAAGCTCTCGAATTAACACTCAGATTTCGATCAATGAAAATGGCTGAATATTAAATCAAAAAATTTTCCTTGACTTTTCGTTTGGTATTTTAGTATATAACGCATCCATCATTGTAAAAATAAGATTTTGCTCCGACCCGCCTTTCCTACGGCCATTGCTATGGGAAGCCGGGCTGCGGGCGACGCCGGAAACAGCGTCGCCTCCCGCACTTGGAAAGGAGCAGACACAGCGGCATGGTACGGCCGACGGGTGTTTGTTTCCGTCGGCCGTTATTTGTTTCCATTCAGCAGTTCTGGATGAGACTTTCGTGTTTTACTGCGCACAAAACAAAACCGCTCGCAACTGACACTAATTGACACTCATCAGGCGTCTATTTCGTCCCCTGTCGAAAAACAGGCTTAACGGAACCCGCATTGATACCGTGCACGAATCGGTATTGATGCGGGCTTTTTCGTCACGGCAACAAAAACAACAGGCGCTGGACAGGAGAGTAGGCCATAGAAACGATTCGATGCCTGCGCAAGCCGCCCGAAAGCGGACCGTCACCCGAGAGCGAAATCGATACCGCTCGAGAACCCTGCTATGTCCCCCTTGACATAAAAGAGATCGACTGGAACCGGATCTGTTGGGAGAAGAGGAAGCTGAAGGCATCTCCCACCAGCACCACGACATATTGGGATAAGCGGGCGCCAGCTTTTGCCCGAAATTCTTCCAAAAGCGACTACGCCGGCAAATTCCTGCGTTTTCTGGAGCTCAAACCCCACTGGACATTGCTCGATATGGGGTGTGCCGCGGGAACGCTTGCAATTCCGCTTGCGAAGCGAGTAAAGAAAATTTTCGCAATGGATATTTCGGGCACCATGCTGAACTTGCTGCAGGAGCGCTGTTCGAAATTGAATATCAACAATATTCTCACAATTCAGGGAGCATGGGAGGATGACTGGGATGCCTTGGGAGTGGGTGAACATGATGTGGTTATCGCTTCGCGTTCCCTGATTACCGAAAATTTCGAGAGCGCCCTGGCGAAACTGAACAAGGCCGCGCGCAAGCGCGTATACGTGACCACTATTGTCGGGGACGGACCCCATGACCGCCACATCTACCGGGCGCTGGGCAGGGAACTGAATCCGGGTCCCGACTACATCTATCTGTGCAATCTTCTCTATCGCATGGGCATTCGCGCCAATGTAAACTTCATTACCCATGAGGAACAGAATTCCTATGAGAGTCCAGAAGACGCTTTTGCCATTCTCAGTTCCAAAATTGAAGTCATAACTACTGAAGAAGCCGACACGTTACGTTCGTTCCTGAAAAACCACCTGGTCTGCCATGAAGAAAGATGGATGATGTCGTATCCCAGGAAGATATGCTGGGCCATCTTATGGTGGGACAAGGAGGAAACCTGATCATCCGTAACGATACCTGCAGCGCGCAACTCCGCGCCCAGAAAGAGGAAAAATATGATTTTCGGTTTCTAGCACCGCGGTAATTTTAATTCTAATTTATAGATCAGTCTCTCCGACCCGATGCCCCTACGGCGTTTTCGCTATGGGCATCGGGCTATGGGCGCCGCCGGAAACAGCGTCGCCTCCCGTGTTTGGAAAGGAGTGAACACTACGGTTCAACAGGCCGGCGAGTGTCCAACTTCGCCGGTCATTTTTTTGCCGGAAGGTTTCCGACAGACCATGGCCCAACGAGAGCTTCCAGCTCCGCCAACCGAGTGCACTGGCCTGTCGATCGCCTCCTTTCCGGCAGACAACTTTTTCCCGGCTACGGTGGTATGGCATTGTCCAGAACCTGGTTAACATGTCACTTCCGATGAATCCAGGCGAGGTGTATACGCATGAACACAACAAGCACAGTTTTGATCAGATGTATTCTCGTCATTGCGTTTTTCCTTCCCCTACTCCAGGCGGAGGCGCGTGAAATTGTCGACATGGACGGCCGCACGGTACGGGTTCCTGAGAAGATTTTCAAGGTCTACGGCGCTTCGCCACCGGTCACGAGCATGCTCTACGCCATGGATCCCTCGTTCCTCGTCGGCTGGAATGCACCGCGGAGGAACAGGGAGGACAGACTGTTCCTTCCCGAAAAGGTGCGCTCGCTGCCGGTGATCGGCGGCTGGTACGGACAGGGACAGTCGGCCAATATCGAGACATTGATCAGGATCAACCCGGACCTGGCTCTAATTTCCGGATGGCAGGGCTCAAGCACGGGACAAAAGTCGGAGCAGTCGCTGAAACGCATCCGCAAGCCTCTTGTCCATATCAAGACACTCGAACTGCCCCGCTATGCGGATACCTTCCGTTTCCTCGGCAAACTCCTGAAAAGGGAAGACCAGGGACGCCGCCTGGCCGAATACGCGGAACGCAGCCTGGCCGGGATACGGAGTTCCGTAGCAGGAATCCCCGAGTCACGAAAGGTGCGGGTCTATTATGCGGAGGGAATCGACGGTCTGTCCACGGAATGCGACCGGTCGATGCATGCGGAGCTCATTCAGTATGCGGGAGGCAAAAATGTCCTGCAGTGCTCGCAAAGGGCCGAATACGGCATGGAAAAAACTACAATGGAGCAGGTGCTGGCCTGGAATCCGGAAGTCATCGTGGTGCAGGAAAGCGCCTTTTATCAGCGGGTATTCAAGGATCCCCGCTGGAAATACATCAGGGCGGTGCGAGATCGCAAGGTTTATCTGATACCCAAGGCACCGTTCAACTGGTTCGATCGCCCCCCATCCTATATGCGCCTGATCGGGATCAAGTGGCTGGCAAACATCCTCTATCCGGAGCGGGTGCGACTCGACATGGAACAAGAAACACGGGAATTCTACCGGTTGTTCCTGCATACCCAGTTGTCGCACACCCAAATCATGAGAATTTTGAATAAATGAAGAAAACACTGGCAGTGCAGGCAGGAGATACAACCGTCACCATCAACCTGCAGTCTTCAGGCGCCCACCCTGAAAAAGCAGCTCACAAAGAGGAGAATGTTCATACGTGAAAAAAAACATCTGGATACCCTGCCTGGTTTTTCTTCTTGTCTTCACCATCCTGGTCTCTTTGACACTCGGCAAATTCGAGATCTCGCTCAGCGATATTTTCGATTTCCTCGCCACTGCGGCAGGTACAGGAACGTTGGCCAAGGAGAAATATGAATTGCTCGCCAATATCCTGCTGGATATCCGGATGCCGCGCATCATTGCCGCAGCTCTCATCGGCTCCGCCCTTTCGGTATCCGGCGCTGCTTTTCAGTCCATGTTCATCAACCCGCTTGTTTCTCCGGGGCTGCTCGGGGTCCTGGCCGGCGCTTCCTTCGGGGCAGCCCTCGGCATGATCGCATTCGACAGTTGGTTTGCCGTGCAGTCCGGCGCATTTATCTGCGGTTTCGCGGCGGTGCTCGTCGCCATCGGAATCGCCCGGCTCTACCGCGGAGACCGGCTGCTGATGCTTATTCTCGGTGGAATCATCAGCGGCGCCCTGTTCACCTCGCTGCTGTCCATCGTCAAGTATGTGGCCGATCCGTACGACCAGCTTCCCGCCATCGTCTACTGGCTGATGGGAGGACTGTCGCTGGCGGACGGAAAAACCGTCGGCCTGGTCGCCTTGCCCATCGGTGCGGGCATTATCTGCCTGCTGTTTTTTTCCCGGCACCTGAACATCCTGAGCATGGGAGACGACGAAGCAAAATCATTGGGCATCAATGTTTCCCGCCTGCGAATGCTGCTCATCTTTCTCGCTACCCTTATCAGCACCCTGACCGTGGTAGTCGGAGGCCTGATCGGCTGGGTCGGTCTGATCATCCCTCATGTGGCGCGGATGCTTGTCGGCCCCGACAACCGGCGACTGATGCCGGTAGCGGCCCTGATCGGCGCCATCTACCTGATTGCGGTCGATGACGTGGCGAGGCTCATCTTCACCGTGGAGATACCGCTCGGAATCGTCACCTCCCTCATGGGAATCCCCTTTTTCATACTGGTACTGAAAAACGCACGGAAAGGATGGGCATAAAAATGCTGCTCGTTGCCGACAATGTAAGCTTCGGATTTCCGGACAAACCGGTCCTGCGGGACATCTCACTGGCGGTACAGAAAGGTGAAATCATCTCGCTGCTCGGACCGAACGGAAGCGGAAAGACCACTTTACTGAAGACCCTTCTCGGGCTCTACCAGCTCGACAAGGGACAGATATTGTTCGAAGGTCGTTCCATAACCTCGCTGCGGAAGAAAAGCCTCGCTCGCAACATCGCCTATGTGCCGCAGGTACACCGCGCCTCCTTCGCCTACCGGGTGATCGACGTTGTCCTCATGGGCAGGATCCCGCACAAGACATTCTTTTCCCGCTTTTCTCCGGCAGACCAGGAAATAGCCCTCGATGCCCTCGACAAATTGTCTATCCTGCATCTGCAGAACAAGCCCTATACCCAAATCAGCGGCGGCGAACGCCAGCTCACCCTCATCGCCCGGGCCATGACACAGGAGGCTCACACCTTCATCATGGACGAGCCGGCCAACGGCCTCGATTACGGCAACCAGATCAAGCTCCTGGAAGGGCTGATGGACCTCGGTGGCGAAGGCTACACTTTCGTCAAGTCCACCCACTTCCCGGATCATGCCCTCTGGATAGCAGACCGGGTGATCATGCTCAAAGAGGGCTCGATTATCGCTGACGGAGCACCCGACGACGTCATTACCAGCGACAACCTGTTCGCCTTGTACGGACGGGAAGTGAACGTCCACTCGCTGCGGGAAAATTTCAAGGTCTGCATTCCGAAAAAGCTCGGCAACGGCAAACGATCGACTGTCGGTCGTTCCTTCAACAGCATTTCCAATGGATACCCCCTCACCCTAGACTCCAGTCCATACACCAGTCAAAGAAGAGGGGAAATACTCTGATATTTTACAACCTGACACTGAAAGCAAATACCCAACCAGACAGAAACAAAGGAGGTTTTTTCATGTTTATTACCAATGTGCGCGAGACGCTGCAACGCTGTGTCGATTACCATGGCCATTTCTGCGCCGGCCAATCGCTTGGGGTCCGTATCGCCAAAAAAGGTTTGGAACTGGTCGCTCCGGAGGACTTGAAGGACCTGATTGTCTTCATCGAAAACGACCGCTGCATTGCCGACGCGGTGCTGATCGCCACCGGTACCCGCCTGGGACGAAGAAACCTGAAGTATGTCGATTACGGCAGAATGGCGGCAACCTTCATCAACCTGAAGAAGGATATTGCCTGGCGGGTAAGCCTAAATCCGAGTGAAAAGGAAAACAATTCCGGCGAGGATGCAAAGGAAAAGGTTCTGACGGTGTCGGATGAAGAACTCCTGGTCTGGCAAAAGGTGAAAGTCTCTCTAAAGAAGGAGGACCTCCCCGGAAAGCCATTGAGAACTGTCCCGTGTGCCAAATGCGGGGAAAAAATCTTTGACGGAAAAGACGCCGTGGACCCCGCGACCGGGGACGGGCCGCTGTGCAGGGCGTGCTTGGGCGGCTCCTACTACGAGGAGGTCGGATAGATGCACCCCGCACAGCCAGCAGTAACCATCTTGACCGGGCCACACCAAAGCGGAAAAACGACACTACTGCTCGCACTCCTCCACAATCTGCGAAGCAAACAGCTCATGGTCGCCGGGCAACGGGTAACGCGGGAAACGGCGTTGCCTACCCTTCAGGAAAGGAGATGCTTCACTGGCTGCACGGGCCGGCGAACTCTCTGTTTGTCGGCCTTTTTTTATCCGAAGTTTTACGACCGCAGCAGACACCACAAAACAATCTTCAATAAATTCATGACATTGCAAGCACAAGAACCATACGTCGTTTTCCACTCTGGAAAATGAATATTCAACGGAGACAAGGAGGAAATCGAATGCGCATGAAAGTATTTTGCGGGATTCTGCTCGGCATTGCCCTTGCGGGGACAGCCGCACAAGGGGAAGACAACGGAGACTCGGCGGGATATGAAAGCTATTCCCTCGGCGAAGTATACGTAACCGGTGAAAAGGATCCCACCACCAAAAGGGCAGCCATAACCAATGAAGTAACCGCCGAAGATATTAAGGCAACCAACAGCCGCACCGTTGCCGAGGCGCTGGCACACGTGCCGGGCATGTCCGTTACCACGGGCAGAAAAAACCAGCCCAATGTATCCATACACGGTTTCTTCGACCAGGGCCGGGTCCTCGTCCTCATCGATGGTGTTCCCTACTACGAAACGAAGGTGGGCGTCCTTGATTTGAACCAGTTTTCCACGGACAATGTGGCGAAGATCGAGGTCACCAAAGGCTCAGCCTCGGTCCTGTACGGCGCCAATGCCGAGGGGGGCGTAATCAACATCATTACCAGGAAGGCGAGCGAAAAACCATATTTTGGCATAAATGTGGAAGGAGGAGAGGTAGATTACTTCAAGACTTCCGCTTCCCACGGCATGAAACAGGGCATCTTCAACTACTGGCTCAACTACGAGCACAGCCAGGCCCATGGCTGGGGCCTGTCCGACGATTTCACCCCGGTGGTCGGCACCATCGTCCGGAAACCGGGAGGGAAAAGCAGCGGCATATTCGAGGATGGCGGCACCCGCAACCAGTCCGATTATTCCAAGGACAGCTTCTGGGCAAAATTCGGCATCGAACCGTCAGCCGGCGCTGAATACTCCGTCAACCTGCATTACATCAGCAGGGATTACGGCATGCCGCCGTCACTTCTCTCGGTGAACGTGTTTCCCAACCGGCCCTGCTTCTCCAACTTCTTCCGTTTCAACCGTTATGACGACTGGGGCATCGACCTGAGCGGCCAGCAGAACATCGGCAACAAGGTAACCCTGAAGGGCAAAATCTTTTATCACAACCATGTGGACGGTCTCCAATCCTATGGCAACCAGTACTACCTCAACCCCATCGCCTACAGCAATTATTACGACTACATGATCGGCGGTTCTCTCATTGCCCAAATCGAAACGGCTTCCTGGAATACCCTGCGACTCGCCTTCAACTACCGGGGCGACTCCCACAAGCAGCGGGACGACAGTTACCTGCCCTTCGAGAGTTTCTTTTCCTGGACCGGTTCGGCCGGCATTGAGAATGAGATGACCCTGGCGAAAAACTTCTCGGTAGTGGCAGGCATCAGTTACGACTGGTTCAAGGTGACCCGCGCCAACAAAAACAACACTGACGGAAGCGGCAATTTCCTTTACCAGACCCCACTGGGGGTCGGTTCAGTGAAAGACAGCCTCAATCCCATGATCAGCGCCACCTATGATTTTGCGGACGGAACGAAACTGTTTGCCTCAGTTGCCCGCAAGACGCGCTTCCCGACCCTGCAGCAGTACTTCGACAGCAAGGCTGGCAACAGCAGTCTAAGACCGGAAATAGCTATCAACTCCACCGTTGGCGCTTCCCGGAGTTTCGGCGAACTCATGTGGGGACAACTGGCCTTCTTCTACCACGACGTCAGCGACTACATCATGCGATCGGAATCGCTGCCGAATTCACCGTACATCAATATCGGCCAAGTGGAAATATACGGCATCGAAGCCACTACCGAATTCTACCCGATGAAAGACCTGGTGTTGAAGCTGGGCTACAACTTTAACCACGCCCTGGACCAGAGCGAAAACAAGGTCACCGACCTGGTCGCCAACATACCGGAACACAAGCTGGATATGGGAGCACAGTATGTGCTCCCCTGGACCAGAACCCGTCTTGACCTGAACGGCATCCTCATCTCCGAAATCTATAACCAGGTTCCGACCCCCACTACTCCGACCCAGGAAACCCAGAGCGTCGCCGGTTACGTCATCCTCAATGCGCGGGTTTCGCAAAAATTCCTGAAGAACTACGAGGCATATATCGCCTTCAACAATCTCTTCGACAGAAACTACGAAGAGCAGTACGGTTTCCCCGGCAGCGGCCGGACCATCTTCGGCGGCATCACCGCCAGGTTTTGATAAATTCTGCTTGGACCTCCTCCATGGTTGCAATGGGCCGCCGGTGAACACTCCAGCCGGCGGCCACCCTTTTTTATCGAAAAAAGGAAAGGTTGTTTCGTCCAGCGAAGAGCGGAAAGAAAGTCAGACCTGCCAGGGTTCTAAAACCTGGCAGGTCTTTGGATAATAAAAAAATGGCGCACAGGGAGAAAATAATGAAAAGATTACTGTCCGATTGTAAAGAAAGCAATACCAGCTGCATCACGAAACCATCGCTGCCTAGTGAGCCTTCCGAATTTTGGGACAAGCGGGCCGCGACATTTGCCGCCTATGCGCCAAGCACCGGATATGCGGAGACCTTCCTCAATCTCATGCCCATCGAACCGGAGTGGAGTGTGCTCGACATGGCCTGCGGGGGAGGAACCCTTGCCGTCCCCCTGGCACGAAAAGTTCAAAGCCTTACCGCGGTCGATTTTTCCAGGAACATGCTCGCTATCCTGGGGAAACGCTGCCGGGAAGAAGGGCTGCACAATGTGCGAAGAGTTCACGGCCGCTGGCAGGATGACTGGGATGCACTGCAAATCGGCAGGCATGATGTGGCCATCGCCTCCCGCTCGCTGCCGTTCGACATCGCGGAAGAGGCCATCAGCAAGCTGGATGCCGTTGCCGGCAGGCGCGTTTACCTGTCTGTTGCCGTGGGCGACGGTCCCCATGACCGGCATCTGTATCAGTCGGTCGGCCGTCCTTTTTTCCCGGGCCCCGACTATATTTACTACTACAATCTGCTCTACCGGATGGGAATCCATGCCAACCTCACCATTCTCCGGGAAAGACACGATAATGCCTGGGGCACCTTCAGCGACGCCCTCGATGCGCAGCGATGGATGTTCAGCAACCTGACCGATGTGGAAGAAGAAAAAATCAAGGATTATCTACTGGAGCACCTGCTCTGCGAAGGGGACAGGTGGCGGCTTCCCTACGAAAGATCCTGTCGCTGGGCTGTCATGTGGTGGGAAAAGCAGCCGAAGGGCTGAAACAATGGAGGCTTGTGTGCGAAGAATTTTATCCTTGGCGGCGATCGGCCTGCTTGTCGCAGTGTACCTGACGCCCTGCGTCGAAGCCGCTGAGATCACCGACATGTTCGGCAGACATTTTCATCTGCCCGAGTGCTCACTGAAAGTATACAGTGCTTCGCCACCCGATACCTTTCTGCTCTATGCAATCGACCCTACCCTGCTCGCCGGCCTTAATTTCCCGATCAAAGAACAGGACACACGATTCATGCATCCACATACGCTTAAACTTCCGCTAATCGGCGGAACATTCGGCGAGGCTTCCACCCCGAATCTCGAGATGTTGCTGCGTGTGAATCCCGACCTGGTGGTCGTTTCCAATAATGAGACCTCTTTGAGCCTCACCGTGAATGAAACTTTGAAGAAGATGAACAAACCGCTCATCGAAATGACCCTTGTCGGTCTCGCCGACTATCCCGCGGCTTTCCTGCGCATGGGAAAACTCCTCGCCAGGCAACCACGTGCCATCAAACTGAGCGACTACACCCGCAAAACCCTTATCGAGGCGGCAAGAACCGTTGCCGCCCTGCCGCCTGGGAAAAAGGTAACCGTTTATTATGCGGAAGGCGTGGACGGCCTCAGGACCGAGTGCGACACCTCCCGTCACAACGAGCTCATAAACCTCGCCGGCGGCGATAATGTCCATCACTGCCAAGCCCGAAACCTGTTCGGGATGGAAAAGGTTTCCATGGAACAGGTGCTCCTCTATGATCCGGAAGTACTCCTGGTAATGGACAGGGGGTTTTACCGCAGGGTGTTTCACAACCCGAAATGGAAGCGGATACGGGCTGTCCGGGAAAGGAAGGTCTACCTCATCCCGGATCAGCCCAGCAACTGGTTCGACCGCCCGCCGACCTTCATGCGCCTTATCGGCCTCAAATGGTTGATGAACCTGCTCTACCCAAAGGAATACCCTGTTGACATGATCAAGGAGACGCGAGACTTTTACCGGCTCTTCTTGGGCGTCGATGTTTCGGCAGTTGAAATACGGAAAATCCTCCATCGGTAATTGTAGCAGCCGATTCGCTCTCCCGGTTACGGGCACTCTCCAAGCATGCTTTGACTTTTCCGCCGGTATTCGATACCTTTTCAAAAAGCCCCCGGACAGAACACACCGTCTCTCCGGGGCATGCCCGCCCCTTCGCGGTTCGATAGCTGACAATATCCTTCGTTCTCCCCAGGCACCTTCAACTGCCGTTTCAGGAGCGAATCCGTCACATTGAATCAAGACGGGTAATTTTGCATAAACTCCAAACATGAAGACAAAGGCATAACCACCGGTCTCTCAGAGTACAAAGAGCACGCGCTAAAAGACTTGAAAACCCGCGATAGCAACCCGTTCTCGAGTATCCCGGAAAAGAACGCCACCTGCGCTGACAAAGCCGCAAGCAGAGGGAACAATCGAAAAAGAGGAAGTATCTAATGAAAACAATCGTTGCTACAATGGCAGGAATACCGGCACTCTTTCTTTTGGTTTGCACCACCTGTTTCGGGGTTGAACTGCCACAGTCATTTCCAACCGCTGATGGTTTTAGCATGCATCTGCCGGAAAACTGGAAACCGATCCCCAAGGATGTCCTTGACAAGTACTCCCGGGCAATAGCCAAAATGGCACCGAAGGCGGAAAAGCAGGTTTACGACTATGGCTTTCAGCGTGCCGACGCACCCAAGTGGTTCGCCTATCCCTACATCCTGGTACAGGTTAAGCGTTCCGGCCGGATCCCGGAAGAGCAGCTCGAGTCGCTGAAACGGATCGAACAGGCCATGGACGACAGCTTCGCCAAGGCCACCGATTCTCTCTCATCCTTTACCTCCAACGCGTCTATCGGTGAACCGCTCTACGACCCTGCCAGCAATACCCTCTGGACACAGGTCGCCATCGATGTAAATGAGATCGGGACGGTGCGGGGCATTATCGGCGCAATCCTTACCAACGAGGGATTCGTCCAGGTTGCCTGCTATGCGCGGAACGCCGACTTCAAAGAGTATTTTCCGACTTTTGAAGCCGTCGTCAAAAACACCGAAATCAGGAAAGAATTGAACTATACAAGCAGCAACGAGCAAGCAGGAAATGATTCGGCAGAAGGCAAGCGGGGCGCCATTTCCATGGAAACCATCGCGCTGTT
This sequence comes from Geobacteraceae bacterium, assembly GCA_028683555.1. Lineage (GTDB taxonomy): Bacteria > Desulfobacterota > Desulfuromonadia > Geobacterales > Geobacteraceae > RPRC01. Next base: position 38,795 of record JAQUHN010000008.1, read on the forward strand.
GTTTGCCGGAGCCTTGCTGGTTATTATCGGCTGGAGATTCTCGAGGAAGAAGTCCGGCGATTCATAGCAGACAGGTGGAAAAGGTTCCGGAAACATCCGATGCAGTTTTCGCGCCCCCTCAAAAGAGCAGGGAATTTCCGCTATAAAAGACACCGGCAACACAGCCGGTCACCAGGCAGGCCAGGGTCGAAGCCACGAGGGCCCGCAGGGCCACATTGGAAAGATCTCGGGTCCGATCTGGAGCAAGGGCCGAAACCCCGCCGACGAAAATGGCCATGGATGCCACGTGGGCAAAGCCGCACAGAGCATAGGCGGCGATAACGGCCGACCGGGGATGGAATAGCTGTTTGGCGGCCAGCGCCGCGGACAGGTCCTGATAGGAAACAACCTCGGTAAGGACGACCCGCTCGCCGATAATCCGGGCTACGAGCCCGGCATCCTCGAGCGGAATCCCGAGCGCCAGGGTAAACGGATAGAAAATCAGGCCGAGAAGATCACGGAACGACCAGGAAACCGTCGTGCCCAGCAGCGCGTTGACATAGCCTCCGGCTCCGGAGAGAGCCATATCGGCAAGGGCAACGAGTCCGAGAACAGCCAGCAGCAGCCCGGATATCCCGACGATGACCCGAATGCCTGCGTTGGCGGCGTTGATAATTGCCTCGAACAGCGAGCTTTCCCGCTCCACCTCTGGAATCACCGTTATTCCGAGGGTGACGGGTTGACCGGTTTCCGGAACAAGGATTTTCGACAGCACCAGGGCCGCGGGCGCCGACAGGATGGACGCCGACATGAGATGTCCGGCGATGGTTGGAAACTGCGGCTTCAGGGTGAAGACATAGAGAGCCATGACGTTGGAGGAGACCGTTGCCATGCCAACCGTGAGGATAGTGCACAGCTCCGAGCGTGTCATGGCGCTGAGAAAAGGTCGCACGGCCAGGGCTGACTCCACACCGGTGAAAATATTACTCGCCGCCACCAGCGATTCGGCGCCCGATACCCCCATACAGCGACTGAAAAGCCTGGCGAAGACCCGGATGATGCGCTGCATGATGCCGTAATAATAAAGGATCGCCATCAGGGCCGAGAAGAAGACGATGGTCGGAAAGGCCTGAAAGGCAAGGATGAAACCGAGGGACGTTTCCCCGCCCCCACCGGTCGCTCCGGGGGGCAGGGCAAGGCGGCCGAAGAGGAAACGCGACCCGGCCGATGCCGCATCCAGCACCGCAACGATGGCATCGTTGGCGGCCAGGAACAGTCTTGTACCGGCAGGAAAGAGAAAGATGAAGGACGCAAAAACCATCTGCATCCCCACCCCCCAACTCAAGAGTCGCCAGTTGACCCTCCGCCGGTCGGCGGAAAGAAGCCAGGCGAACCCCAGCAGAAAGAATATGCCGCAGAAACTGATCAGGTTGTAGATATCCATCAATGATTCCTTGTCACGGAGCAACGATAAAAGCGTCGGGATAACCGTTCCGCACCAAGGACAGGCGAGCCTGTTCCGCATCGACGCGGGAAGAGAAACGCCCGGCATGCACGCGGTAGAAACGGCCGTTGCCGGTCTTCACTTCCCTGACCATGGCATAGGTCAGATCCTTCCGCAGCCGCTCCGACAGAAGCCGTGCCTTCTCCGGGTCGGCAAAGGAAGCCACCTGCAGCGTATAGCTGGAGCCGGCTGCAACCGGATCGGCAACAGGTCTCACCGAACCGCTGCCCGGCGAAACCACTTCGAGCAGCACCGGCGCCACGCCGCAGTCGACAATATCCAGTTCCCTGGCCGAGCGGAAGGAAAGATCGACGATCCGCTCCGGAATGAAGGGCCCCCGGTCGTTGACCCGGACAACAACCTGTCGGCCGTTCAGTTTATTGGTAACCCGGATGTAACAGCCGAGCGGCAGGGTCTTGTGGGCGGCAGATGGCTTATACATGTCGAAGACCTCGCCGTTGCTGGTGGGGCCGCCATGTTCCTCCGCCCCGTACCACGACGCCAGCCCTTCCTCCCGGTAACCCTCGGCCGTCTGCAACGGTACGTAGCGCTCGCCGTCCACCGTGTATGGCCGCTGCCAGGGGCGCACTCCCGGCGGGCCCGATTCCACGACAACCCTTCGGCCGGTGGTGCCGCAGGCAGTCAGCAGGAAAACGAATGTAAAGAAGGCAAATCGTCGTATGCTCATGGCGCGTAGTATAGGGGGCACAGCAAAAAAATCAATGCCAAAAGCGGCGCACCACTCTCGCATTGGATATTCCAATTATTAGATTACAGTGTTTTTTACTCAAAAAAAGACTTAAGTTTCCCTATAACCGTCCGATATCATTACTTGCATCCCGAAAGGGAAATCACAAGAGCGACAAGGAGTGCCCTGCATGCAATGGTTTTACAACTTGAGAATCCGGACAAAACTACTGGCAGGATTCGGCTTGATGGCCCTGCTCGCGGCTGCTATCGGCACAACAGGCTTCCTCAACATCAGGAAAATCGATGCCAATGACCTGAAGATGTATGAACAGATGACGGTGCCCATCTCTCAGATGGGAGGTGTTTCCACCGCCTTTCAACGGATAAGGGTAAACCTGGCCAAGGTAATTCTGGAGGAAAACCTCCAAAAGAAACAAGAATTTCAGACACTCATCAGTAAGTACAGCGATGAAATAACCGGACTAGTCAGCGATTTTGAGAAAAACGCCAGCTCCGAAGAGGAAAAAAGACTGTTAACTGAATTAACGGCGGCGCGGAAAGAGTTTCTTCCCATCATCAATCGGATTATCGACCTTTCCAAGGCCGGCAAGCGGGCCGAAGCTGTCGCCCTATACGAGAACGAGGCCGTGGCGGCCGCCCGTGCCGAGCAGGCTGTCATCGATAAGCTGGTGGTGGATAAGATCCAGGATGCCAAGGAAACCTCGAGCAAAAATCAGGTGGACGGACACCGGGCCGCCATTCTCATGACAGCACTAACTATTATCGGCATGTTACTGGCTATCGGTCTCGGTTACTTTATCGCCGGGATAATCTGCAGGCCGCTGCAGGAAGGAGTCCGGTTCGCCGAAGCCATAGCCGACGGCGACCTGACACAAAGCCTGCAGGTGACCGGCAAGGACGAAATCGGCCAACTGGCACACGCCCTGAACAGCATGCGGGAGAAACTCCACACTATCATCAACCGTATGGTGGATACGACGGCGATCGTGTCATCGGCCACAACCCAACTGTCGGCAACCTCGGAGCAGATGGCAACCGGTACCGAAGAGGTAGCCGCCCAGGCCGGCACCGTTGCCGTGGCCAGCGAGGAAATGTCCGCCACCAGCAACGACATCGCCCAGAACTGCCACCTGTCGGCCGAAAGCGCCAACCGGGTAGCCGAAACAACCCGTCAGGGCTTCTCGGTGGTACAGAACACGGTAAACGGCATTCGCAACCGTGGTGAACTCACCAGGGAAAACGCCAGGATTATTGCCTCCCTCGGCGAACGCTCCGACCAGATCGGCGCAATTGTTTCCACCATCGAGGACATCGCCGACCAGACCAACCTGCTGGCTCTCAATGCCGCCATCGAGGCGGCACGGGCCGGTGAGCAGGGCCGCGGCTTCGCCGTGGTCGCCGACGAGGTGCGGGCGCTGGCCGAGCGGACCACCAAGGCCACCAAGGAGATCGGCGGGATGATCCGCGCCATCCAGAACGAGACCAACAGCGCTATCGCTTCCATGGAAGAGGGCGTCAGGGGCACGGAGCAGGGTGCGAAAGAAGCTGCCGTTCTGGAAACCTCCCTGCAGGAGATTCTCGACCAGGTCAACGCTGTAACCATGCAGATCAGCCAGATCGCCACCGCCGCTGAGCAGCAGACCTCTACCACCAGCGAAATAACAAATAATATCCAACAGATAACCGAAGTAGTCCAAGATACGGCGCGTGGCGCCCAGGAAACCGCCGGTGCATCCAATCAACTGGCTCGCTCAGCCGAGGAACTGAAGGAAATGGCAAACCATTTCAGGCTGGCGGAAGGATAACAACCGAACGCATTTTTATGCGGGAGGGGCTTGCCAGCGGCCCCTCCCGCCCTCCCCCTGCCGCACGGCAAATAAACTCCGAATTAGCAACCCACTGCGCGCCATCTCACCACGCCTAGCTTGGCACACTGCCAACTTCAATTACTTGCACTCCCTCCTGTTCTGCGCTACAAACAAACCAAGAGTAATTCTTCCCTGTCTTCACGAAACAGCGTCAACTGCAAAGGAGTATTGGTCAATGGCCATTGACGAAGCATTCAACAAAACGGTCAAGTACTACGACGACTGGATCCGCAAGGCGGTACCCGGCTATGACGACCTGTTCACTGTCGCCAAAGAGCTTATTCCATTCGGGACGAACGACCCCATCCAGGTCCTCGACCTGGGCGCCGGCACCGGGCTTTTCTCGCAACAGGTATTGGAGCAGTGGCCACAGGCACGATTCGTCCTCTATGACATCGCCGGAAAAATGCTGGATGTGGCCCGGGAGCGTTTCCGTGATTTCCCGGACCGGTTCCGCTACGTGACAGCCGATTACCGCAACCTCGACAATGCCGGAAACTTCGACCTGGTCATCTCGAGCCTCTCCATCCACCACCTTGACGACCAGGAAAAGCGGCACCTGTGCCGCGAGGTGTACGGCGTGCTCCGGAATCCGGGCATCTTCCTCAACATCGACCTCATCAAGGGCCCGACCCACTATCTGGAAGAGCTCTACTGCGCGGACTGGTATGACAAGATGCGCCGGGCAGGGGCACCTGACGAAGAGATCAAGGCCGGTATCGAGCGACGGCTGGCCTATGATCGGGATGCGCTGATGGGAGATCAGATCCGTTGGCTGCGGGAAGCTGGCTTCAGCGACGCCGACTGCGTGTACCGCAACTATAAGATGGGCCTGTTTCTCGGTTTGAAGAGATCGGAGAAAACCCCATGAAACTATGGCAGTTCATCCTCATTTTCAGTTCAGGCATGGCCATCGGCATCATTCTCTACCCCCTGGCAAGGATGATCGAATCGGAGGGCATCAACCATTTCCTCGACTCACTCGGCCGGATCGTCACAGCGCCTTTTCAGTTCCTGGGCAGAACTTTCGGCAAAAGGCTCGCCGCCCGGAAACTGCAGAAGGAAACCAGGGAGGCGGAAACGCGGAAGGTCGATCCACGGGAGCAGCAGATCAGCGACACTGCCCAGACTATTCGCGGGCTGCTACTCAGCCTGGCAAACGTCATCCAAAGGACCGACCAGGCTGCCAGCGATTCCAACCAAACCCTCGGCGACGTCCGTAACACCATCGACCACATGGCTCTTCCCGATGATCTCCGGCAGGTCCATACCCAACTACTGTCGGAAATCGATCGGGTAATTTCCAGCAACAGCACCCTCAAACAAGAACTTTCCCACTCCCGGGAAATCCTTTCAGCCCAGCGACAGCAGATCGAGGAACTCAAGACCGAAGTGCGCATCGACGGTATGACCCAACTCGCCAACCGGGCCTGCTTCGACGAGAAGATCGAGGAAATGGTCCGCCTCCGGGACCGTTACGGCGACCCATTTTCACTGCTGGTTATTGACGTGGACAATTTCAAGGAAATCAACGACACCCACGGCCACCCGGGCGGCGACCGGATTCTGAAAGGCGTCGCCTACAAGATCAAGACGACCCTCCGCTCCACCGACTTTATCGCCCGATTTGGCGGCGACGAGTTTGCGGCAATTTTGATGAAGGCCGGTGCGGCAACTGCCTCGACAGCGGCCGAAAAAGTCTGCCGGCAGGTTCGGGAAAGCCGGTTCGTGCTTGACGGTGAAGAAGTTAGGACGACCGTTTCCATCGGCGTGGCAGAAACAGCGACCGGCGAAAGTGCCGAAAACCTGCTAAAGCGAGCCGACAAAGCCCTGTACCGGGTCAAGGAGGCTGGCCGCAACGGCGTCGTGTTGGCGGAACCGCCGCAGTAGGAACGGGAACCGGGACTGGAATGAATCTTGAACAGAGTGTAAAATTGGTGGAATTGCGTCCGGAAATGGTCGATGAGACAACGGTACTGATCGGCGAGGCCATGAATACCGACGAAGCAACCTGGGCTCGGGAAACGATTGGCCGGCATTTCCAGATGCGGGCCAACGACCTCGAAGACGGACGTCGCTACTTCGCGCTGCTGGTGAATGGGGTGATGGCAGGAATAAGCGGTCTGCATCACTACGAATGGGGACCGGACGAAAACGTCTGGCTCGGCTGGTTTGCTATAACCCCGCAGCTGCAAGGCCGCGGTTTCGGCATGCGTCTGATGGCGGAAACGGAGCAGGCGGCACGGTCGCTCTGCTACCGGAAGCTGTTCATCGAGACATACGATACGCCGACCTTTTCCCGGGCTATCCGGTTTTACCACAAGGCAGGTTTCCGGAAGGCCGGGACGATCGAAAACTATCTTCCCGACGGGTCGCCCATGCTGGTATTTCTGAAGGAATTATAGATTCCCACCGGCACTGGTAAGGGTTCACCGTAAAAAACCAATTTGGAGAAATCATGAAAACAATCATCACTGTCCTTATCTCGCTGATGTGTCTGTCTGTTTCGGCCCAGGCCGAGATGCTCAAGCCCCAGATCAAACCCAAGTTCCAAGCCGCAACACCCAAGTCCCAAAGCCAGATCCTGCCCAGGGTCATCAAACTGAACGCCTCAAAGGTCAGGACCCAGTTCGGTCCCCATGCCACCTCCCTTACCTGGGCCATAGATATCATCAATGAGGGCAACGCCATCATCCCGCCCGACACCTTGGAGTACAAGGTCTCCCAGACTCTTGATCACACCAACCCCGTGCCTATGCTCAAGGGGAACGTCAAGGAAAGCATATCCGTGGGGCAAAAAATCGAGCTGACCGGATACATCAAGGTAGGTTGCGCCTATAACAAGATAGAGATCGAGATCAAGGATAAAATCACGGGCAAGGTTTTGGTTGCTGTCGGTGCTCCCATGCCGGTTGAGTCGGCGCGCGGCAAGGTTCGGGTAGCCGAAGCCAAGTTTCTTTTCAAACCCAAACCTCCCGCACCGGTGGTCGTCTATGAAAACACCGCCAAAATGCCCATCCAGGTAAAGGCGATCCTGTACCGGATTCCGGCAAATTCTACGGGGGGTTACATCAAGGCCGATGAAAGGACGATTTGGCTTAGATCTGAAGAGAGAAACGCCGTCAGGTATGCTGGCAAAGCCGGTGCTTTTGACAAAATCCGCATCGAAATTTCACAGCAATCCCCAGTCATCCACTGTCCGGCGAATGGTTGCGTGACGTTCAAGACCTATGAAGGTAATTTTGTGGAAGGTCAGACGAATTAGACATACTTGGGTTGGTTGTTCGACGCCAGGCCGGGACGACAATCCTGCAAACTCAAGCAACATAAGAAGCCGTGGTTGATTGGTTGACCAGCCTGATTTCAACCAACAAATTAACCATGTTACCATGTCACCCCTTTGATCACCTTACTTGAGACCTGCCTGGTTTCCGAAAAACAGGCAGGTCTCAAACAGCCAGGGATGTTGAAGGTGACACAAAAAAACTGATAATTTCCGAGTTTTTCATCCTGCCCCTATTCACCCTCTTGCCCGAGAATACGGTCGTAAACCTGTCGCACTTGCCCGGTGATCCGTTCGTAGTCGGCCATCAGTGCCTCGCCCGGATTGCGTAGCTTCTCGTCATATCCCAGTCGGCGCGCCAGCTTGTTCAGATAGCTCTTCGATCCGCCCAGGGCATTCATGGAATAGTCGTGGATGATCCGCAGTCGGTTTTCCAGGTGACGGAGGAAGGTATAGCCGTCATAAAGGGCGCGGAACTCTTGCTCGGTAATGAGAGCGGAGTCGAGGATAGCCTTGAGAGCTTCCAGGGTGGTGACACTCCGGATTGTGGGAAAGTCACGGCCGAACTTCAGTTGCAGGTACTGCACCACGAACTCCACATCCACCATGCCGCCACGGCCGGTCTTGATGTTGTAGCTGCCTACGGTCTCCCGCGCCAACTCGTGCTCCATGCGCATCCGTAGCCGATGTATCTCCTTCCGCACATC
>JAQUHN010000286.1 GCA_028683555.1 Geobacteraceae bacterium
GGCCGTGGCCCTGCAGTATATCATCTCGTCGCTGATGGCTGATCCGGGACCGGTCACCGATGCGGCTTCCTTTCTCAATCGGTATCGCTGGATCGTGGGTCACAACATGGCCAAGGCGGGGATCGACGGTGCTTACTGGGATGCAGTTGCCAGGCTGCACGGCATTTCAGTCCGGGAGCTGTGAGGCGGCACGAGGGGGTCAGTGGAGGCCGGCACCAGCGTCGGCCTCGAAGAGACGCCGGAAGAGATGATGCGGAAGATAGACGTGGCGGTCGGAACAATGCGGGCGGCCCGGGTCAAGATCAAGGTCAAGCCCGGCAAGGACGTGGCCTACGTCGCCGCGATCCGCGCCAGGTATCCGGACCTCCGCTTGCAGGTGGACGCCAATGCCGCCTATGACCTGTTCGACTCCCGCCATCGCGCCGCCCTCAAGGAACTCGACCGCTACGAGCTCATGATGATCGAACAGCCGGGCAGAAACGACGATATCCTGGATCACGCCCGCCTGCTTGCCGATCTGGCCACGCCGGTCTGCCTCGATGAAAGCATTCTCCATGCCCGCCACGCGCGGCAGGCGATCGAGTGCTGGCAACGCTATTCTTTGCTGTGCAACCTGGTGATCAATATCAAGCCGCCCCGGGTGGGCGGCTACCTGGAAGCGATAAGAATCGCGCGGCTCTGCCATAACCACGGCGTACCGGTCTGGTGCGGCGGTATGCTTGAATCGGCTCTCGGCAAGGCCTGCAACATTCATTTCAGTTCCCGCGAGGAGGTGACCCTTCCGGGCGACCACATCAGCCAGGGTCCCTATTTTCGGGAGGATGTCGCCCAGTCGCTGCCCTGTCGGGACGGTCGGATCGAGCTCCCCGAGGGGATCGGCTGGGGTCTCGGCGAGGTGCGCTTCTGATGGACGGGGAAAAACGCACCTATTTCTGGCTGGTGGTTTCCGTCTGCTTCGCCGCGTTCATGGCGACCCTCGACTCTTATATCGTCACCATTTCGCTGCCGGTCATCGCTACATATTTCGGCGTCGGATCAGGCGAAGTGTCGTGGGTTGTGCTTTCCTATGTGTTCTTTCTCACCAGTACCATGCTTATTATCGGCAAACTCAGCGACCGGGTCGGCCTGAAAAGGATTTTCATCCTCGGGTTCTGCATTTTCATCGTCGGTTCGGCCGTCTGCGGCATGGCATGGAACATCTGGGCTCTGGTCGGCTTTCGAGCGTTGCAGGGCATGGGTGCGGCGATGATGACCGTTCCCAGTTATGCACTGATCCCGCGCCACGTGCCTGCCGGCATTCGGGGGTGGGCATTCGGCCTGCTGTCGGTTGCCGCGGCGCTCGGCCTCATCGTCGGCGGGCCGGCCGGCGGGATGATCAGCGGTTACCTCTCCTGGCACTGGATTTTTCTCATCAATGTTCCGGTGGGTATACCGGCGATACTCGTTGCCCGAAAGGTTCTGCCGGCCGATGCGCGGGAACCGGGGGGCCGGCCGGGTCACGGCTTCGACTATGTCGGGTCGATCTTGAGCTTTCTCAGCGTTCTTTCCCTCCTGGTTGCGCTGAGCCTGGTGGACGCGATGGGATGGTATTCTCTTCCCGTTATAGGCGGCTTTTTCGGCTCGGCGGCCCTGCTGGCTGCCTTTCTTGTTCACGAATCACGGACAGCGGATCCCTTGGTGGACCTGGGTCTTTTTTCGGTGCCGAGTTTCAGCCGTGCCTCGGCCGGCACGGGTTTCGCCTTCCTGGTTCTGGCAGGGAGCAATTTCATCGTTCCGTTCTATCTCCAGCTCCTGGCGGGACTTTCGCCCCAGCATGCGGGGCTGGTTTTACTGCTCTACTCCGTCAGCTATATCCTGGTAACTCCCTTTGCCGGTCGAGCGGCGGACAGGATGGACCCGGCGCTGCTCTGTTTCGTGGGCATGGTTTCAGCGGCCGGAGCCTTTGCCTTTTTCGCGGTTTCTCTCGGCTGGGGCGGTTTGCTGCCGGTAACGGTGTTCCTGCTGTGGCTCGGCGTATCGTACGGACTCTTCTTTTCTCCCAACAATACCCTGGTGATGGGTGCCGTTCCCCAGGAGAGACAGGGCGTTGCTTCCGGAGTTTTCAGCGTCATAAGCCGCTTGAGTATCGTTCTCGGTGTCTCGATCTTCGCGGTAATCTATTCAGGATCCTCGGCCGGGCTCGGCGGTCCGTCGGCCGGGTCGGGAAAGAACTTGCTTGCACTGGAACACGGCTTCCGGGCGGTCTATATTTTCGGCGCCGTTTTCAGCATGGTTGCGGCAGTGTTTTCCGCGTCCCTGGTGAAGCGAAAAAATTTGGTCAAAAGCATTTGAAAGGAAGGTAATCGATGAACCTTGATCCGATCAGCGTCTATCGCACGGCGGCGGAGCGAGTTCCCGCGTACGATGAGTTTCTCCGGCGGGAACGGGGTGAGATTCCCGAGGTCCGGTCCCTGGATGAATTCCGGGCCCTGCCGCTCATGGACAAGAAAAACTACCTGACCCGCTTCCCCTTGGCGAAGGTCTGTCTTGACGGCACACTGCGGGGAGCGCATGTCATCTGCCGCAGTTCCGGTTCCACTGCCAAGCCCTTTTACTGGCCGCAATTGCCGGAACAGGAGCGGGACCTTTCCACATGGCTTGCCACGGAACTGGAGGACACGTTTGCCGTCGGCAGCAAGCCGACCCTCGTCATCGTCGCCCTCGCTCTCGGCGCCTGGATCAGCGGTGAACTGGCTACCTGGGCGCTTCGCTCGCTGGCTATCGAAAGTGGAAACATTACCCTCCTGACTCCCGGACTGAACCGGGATGAAGTGGTGGACATGATCGCCGAATTTTCGCCCCATTTCCAACAGACCCTCATTTACAGCTATCCCCCCTTTGCCAAAAACATCGTCGAGTCGGCGGTGGAGCGGGGGATTCCGGTGCAGGACTTCAATATCAGGCTCAGGCTGGCCGGTGAGG
>JAQUHN010000109.1 GCA_028683555.1 Geobacteraceae bacterium
ACCCGCCCTCCTTGTCACTGGCGTCCCGCAGCATGCCGTCTTCACCAAGAATCAGATCCCGAAACATCATGCCCCCTGAAAAACAAAGATCTGGGCGTTCTCGCTCTCATTTCCATGTTGGTCCACAGTTTATATCTACAGACACTAATGTGTTGCGGCAAACATTGTTTTAGACTATTCTCACATGCAGCAGACTTGGGAAAATTGGGATGCTTTCCTGCTTTCTCCTTGACTTTACTTGTCATGGATGTCCCTGTTTGATTCCAGCTGTTGGCATGGTTGTTCTGCGGTGACCTTGAAACGGGATATTCGGTATAGCGTGAGATTTTAGTGCGTAAATTACTTGTCTGAGAGCAGACCTGCCAGGTTTCGGAAAACCTGGCAGGTCTAAAGTGATAGGAGATCATAGTGAGAGAATTCACCACGGGAAATGTCATGGGAGCTCTTTGTAACAACGTGAAACATGGAATTACCCTGGCGATGATTTGCCTGTTGCTCATTGCCGGTTCTGCCGACCCTTGCCCGGCGGCTTCTTCGGCAACCGGTCTGGACCAGCGCAAAGACCGGCCGGAAGGTTTTCTTTCCCTTTCCAGTCAAATCGACAGAATCGGCCTGCTTCCGGCTCCTCCGGCTGGCGGGACCGCCGCATATGCCGCCGACGAGGAGGCGTACCGGGTGACGCGGGCACTGCGGGGGACGCCTCGCTGGGCCCAGGCCGTGGAGGACGCGAATCTGGACTTTCCGGCGGCGGCGGAAACCTTTTCCGGTGCTATCGGTGTGAAGGTATCCAAAAAAGAAACACCCCGTCTGTACAACCTGCTGCTGCGTACCAAGACCGATGCCTATCGCTCGACGGGCGCGGCAAAAAAATTCTATCACCGCCTGCGACCGTTTGTCGTAAACGATGACGCCACTTGTACTCCGGCTGACGACCCTTTCCTAAGGAAGAGTGGTTCTTATCCGTCCGCCCATTCAACTACCGGCTGGACATGGGCCCTGGTCCTCGCGGAACTCGTCCCGGATCGGGCGGATGCCATCCTGAAGCGGGGATTGGATTTCGGCCGGAGCCGCGTGATTTGCGGCGCCCACTGGCAGAGCGACGTGGCGGCGGGCCGCATTATCGGTGCCGGTGTCGTGGCCAGGCTGCACGCCGATCCCGTCTTTCGTGCCGAACTTGCGGCCGCCAGGTCAGAAATCCAGGCCGCCCGCGCCGGGTGTTTGAAGCCTGCGCGCAACCCCTTGATTTTGACTCGTCCCGCTCAGTGGGCCCAACCCATGACGGTTGCAGGCGTCCCCAACCTGTACCAGGTTTCCGATACGCTGTACCGGAGCGCACAACCCACCGCTGAGGGAATGAAAAACCTGCAGCGAATGGGAATCAGGACCATCGTCAACCTGCGGTCCTTTCATTCGGACCGGGATGAACTCGGCAAAACCGGCCTGGCAGCGGAGCATATCTACATGAAAGCCTGGCATCCGGAGCGGGAAGAGGTCATTCGTTTTCTGAGAGTCGTAACTGACCCCGCCCGAATGCCGGTGCTGGTTCACTGCCAGCATGGCGCGGACCGGACCGGTACCATGTCCGCCATGTACCGGATTGCGGTTCAGGGGTGGACCAAGGAGGAGGCGCTTCGGGAGATGACGGAAGGCGGTTACGGTTTTCACGCGATCTGGAAGAATCTGCCGCCTTGGATTGCGGACCTCGACATCGAATCACTCAAGAGGGATGCGGGAATCACGTCCGGTGTGGAAAAGTGATTTCTGAATCCTGGAGGCATGACATGGCTGATGATATGGCGAAGCCGGTAAAAATCGCGTTGTTCAGCGTCTCGGCAGGGGCCGGTCACGTGCGTGCGGCACAGGCCATCCAGGCCGCGGCGGAAAAATGGCACCCCTGCGTGGAAACGGTGCACATCGATCTCATGGACCTCGTCCCGAAACTGTTCCGCAAGGTCTACACCGACACCTACCTGAAGATCGTCGAGCGGCACCCGGCGCTCTGGGGCTACCTGTACGACAAGGCCGACCATGCCAAGGCGGATTCGACGCTTACCAGGTTGCGCATTGCCATCGAGCATCTTAATACCCGCAAGCTGGGCGCGGTGCTGCGGAAGATCGATCCCGACCACATCATCTGTACCCATTTCCTTCCGGCCCAGGTCCTGTCGCGCATGACGGCAAAAGGAAGTTTGCGGGTGCCGGTCTGGGTGCAGGTGACCGATTTCGATCTGCACGGGTTGTGGGTTCACGAGCACATGCACGGATATTTTGCGGCCAACGACGAGGTGGGGTGGCGGATGGCGGAGCGGGGTGTGCCCCGGCCTTCGATCCACGTGACCGGCATTCCGGTCATGCCGGTTTTCGCCGAGCGGCCATCGCGGGCCGAATGTGCCGCCGAACTGGGCCTGGACCCGGAGCGGAAAACGCTCCTCATGATGTCTGGTGGGGCCGGTATCGGCGGCATCGAACGGCTGGCGGAGGGCTTGCTTGGTCTTGACGAGGATTTCCAGTTACTGGCGCTGGCCGGGCGTAACGAACGACTGCTCCATGATCTCCAGCGGCTTGCGACATTGCATCCGGGACGGCTCTTTCCGCTTGGGTTTACCAGGACTATCGAACGGGTAATGGCGGCGAGCGACCTGGCAATAACCAAGCCGGGCGGGCTTACCACCTCCGAATGCCTTGCCGTGGGTCTGCCGATGATCGTGATCTCTCCGATTCCGGGTCAGGAAGAGCGGAATGCCGACTACCTGCTGGAGAATGGCGCCGCGCTCAAGGCCATCGGCGATTCCGCCCTTGTCTACCGGGTCACCGGGCTTATGCGCGAACCGGGCCGGCTGCGTGCCTTGCGGGACAATGCCGCACGCCTCGGCAAGCCCGACGCGGCGCGGGCGGTGCTGGTTAGTGTGCTGGGAAGCAAGGTTATGCAATGAATCAATGGCATGCAGGATAAAGGACTTTGCGCTGATACCAGATGCATCATACCAGCCAACGCAGAGATGTTTCTTGACGTTGTTTTATGCTGTTTGTCAAGAACGGTAGCGCTGATTGTTGCCGGATGACGATGGCCAACCTGGGGGGCAATGGGTGACCTCAATTGTCTCAAGGATTTTACCAGTAAATTTCTTGTAAAATACTTTCTTTCCTGTTTCATTAATGATTGCAAGGTAGCTGTTGTTTGAATGAAGATTTATAACGAGTACATTAACTTAAGGCTTTCTCTGTTGTGAAAAAATGGTCTCTTTAATGCGTATTTAGAAGTTTATGTTCCTCGTTATGCAAGAAGTTGAATTATATGGCCTCTATAGAATACTACAGTCATACCTCCGGAAAATTTACTTTCCATTCGTTTACTTGACAATGAATCTTATGCTGAATCTTTATTTTTAACTTTTTGTAATCGTTTGTTGAGAGTCTGCCGAGTAAAACCAAGCAAAGAAGCTGCTATGCCTTGGTTGCCCCTTGCTTGCTTCATTGCTTCCTTTATAAGGTAATCTTCAACCTCACTCACTTTTGGGAGACGATGTATAGTTTCCTGCAGTGCTTCTACCACTGGTTTGACGAGTACATAACCGACGTCAGGAGAAGCGGGGCAATCACCAACAACCTCTCTAAATCGTTCCTGATTAAGGAACCCAGACCGGTGACGAACCACTGCATCGAAAACCATCGCTTTCAACTCTCGTACATTTCCAGGGAAATCATATGCATTAAGCAGGATTATTAACTCATCAGGGTATGCCGGTTTTTTCTTTTTCAAGGAGTGAGCCGCTTGTTCTATGAAATGTTCCAGCAACAACGGAATGTCTTCCGGTCGTTTTCGTAAAGGGGGGATGTTTACCTTGTGGGTACAAAGCCGGAAGTAAAGATCATTGCGAAACTTCCCTTTTTCGGTAAGTTCGCGCAGGTCCTTGTTAGTTGCCGCAATTATCCTGGCATCAGTCTCAAATGCAGTATCCTCACCTACGGGATAATATTCCTGCTCTTGAAGCAGGCGAAGCAGTTTCATCTGAGAGATTTCCGCAAGATCGCCGATTTCATCAAGGAACAGGGTTCCACCGGCAGCTTTTGAGATAAGCCCGCTGCGAGCTTGGTCAGCGCCTGTGAAAGCGCCCTTCTTGTGGCCAAAAAGAGTATCGGAAAACATATTGTCATCAAGGCCGGCGACATTCACCGGCACGAATTTCCCGGGGAGACCGCTGAGGTCGTGAATTGCCTTGGCCACTAGTTCCTTGCCCACTCCCGTCTCACCGATAATGATGACTGGTTGTTGAGATTCGGCAATGATCTCGCAATATTGGAACATTGACAACATTTTTGGGCTGGCTGAAATGATGGGTGCAAAAGCAGCAGGGTGCTTGATTTTGTTGCTAAGCAGTTGATCCCGCAGTTGCGTTACTTGACTTTTCAAGTTACAGATCTCCATCGCCCTCTTTACCGATGAAATCAGTCGGGAATGTTCCACTGGTTTTACCAGGTAGTCAAAGGCACCGGCTTTCATGCATTCAACAGCTATCTCTACTTCGTCAGATGCAGTCATGACTATTACCGGAATATGTGGATAATCGCGACAGATCGTGTTAAGCAACTCCCTGCCAGAGATGTAGGGCATGAGTAGATCGAGAACAATTACGTTTATGATTTCTGATTGCAAGTGTGACAACACTTGACGACTGTCATCGATCGTCTGCACGTTTTGGATCCCAGCCAAACGGAGCAGGGATTTTGAGGAAAGTAATATATTTTGTTCGTCGTCAACCAGCAGGACTGTTAACGAACCATTCGTTACCTTCATAGTCTTACCTCCATTTAATCTGTTTTCGAAGCAGGTAATTTAACGAAAAAAGTCGAGCCCATCCCGGGTATGGAAAAACACTCAATAGTGCCATTGTGTTTTTTTACGATTGTGAAACAGATGGAAAGGCCTAGGCCGGTTCCTCCGGTGTCATGTTTAGTGGTAAAGAAGGGGTCAAATATAGCCTTCTGCAACTCTTCTGTCATGCCTACCCCTTTATCTTGAACCTTAATAAGAACCTGATCAAGTTGTCTGATGTAACAAGTTGAAATGTTAATGTTACATTCTTTGTTTGGCAGCGCCTCAAGGGCGTTCACGATTACATTGACAACAACCTGTTCAAGTTGCCGAAAATTTCCCTTTACCGGAGGAATATCCTCACCCAGGTTGCATTTAAAGAAGTCTGTATGTTTCCTTATTTTGTTCTGCAGCATAGTCAGAGCTGCCTCGATGACTTTGTTGACTGACACCATTTGCTCTTGGTCGGTCATTTCCTGTCGGGCGAAGTCCTTCAGGCTGGTCACGATGCTTTTGATACGGTTTGCCCCTTCGGTAAGGCCATTGAACATCTGCGGTATGAGGGTACCTACCTCAGAGTAACGTAGCTTGCAGACCGGAAAATCTGTTTTCTCTTTGATATGACGTTCAAGGACACGACTGATGTCTGGCCATACTTCAGTGAGGAATTGTGCGTTTGAAAGAATATAATTATTTGGATTATTTATTTCATGTGCAATACCAGAGGCCAGGGTGCCGATAGCGGCCATTTTGCTGGCCTGCAGGAGCTTTTGCTGCATCTTTTTATTTTCCTCTTCCACAATCTTACGCTTTGTGATGTCCCGAGCGACAACCAAAACCTTATATGCACCGTTGATTATGACTCTCTTCGTGTTCACCTCAATCCAGAAGTGGCTACCCATTCTGTCTTTAGCAAGCCATTCGAGCATATTATTTGACTGGTCGATCGCGTCTTTCTGTATATGTTGCATAAGGTCTTCTTGGGAATAGGGAGGAAATCCAGCGCTCAATTCTTCCAGACTGCACTTCATTACTTCATCACGAGTGTAGCCGTACATTTCGCACATTTTTTGATTAACATCCAGTATCCTCCAGTTTTCCGCATCCAGAACAAATATGGCGTCGTTGGCTGCATCGAAAATAGTCCTGTAATTCAATTCAGATTCCAGTATTGCTTGTTGTGACTTTTTACGTTCGGTTATATCGGCTAAAATTACTGCATAGCCAAGGACGGCGTCAGCCCTGTTTCTCAGTGTTGCAACGGAAATGCCGACGTCAATCATGGTGCCGTCTTTATGCTGTCGGAGGGTTTCCCTAGAGCATCGGAGTTGTCCTTCGTTTGTTGCTGGAATGGTCTTGATAAGTTCACTTAAAAACTCTTCAGTAACTATCGGATAGGGTTTGCCGAGCACTTCCTTCTTTTTCCAACCAAAGATTCTTTCCGCTGCAGGATTCCAGAGGGTGACCATTGCTCTTTCATCCATGGCAATAATTGCTAAAGGACTGGCGTCAATAATTGCTTCGAGTAATTGGTTCGCATCGCTTACAGCAACTTTCTTAGGCTGCCGGACTTTGGTATTGAGGTAGTTGCCAACATATTTTCTTGAAAAGGAGACAGCATTACTATTCTTTTTCCGTTTTGAAGTGACAACTTTCATATCAACCCTCCCAGCAGAGAAAAAGCGGCTAAATGGCAAATTTGCGGTAAAAAAAGGCTTTATGTTTCGATTTCATTGCTTGCTGTTCCGTTTTTAGGTGCAGCATGAGGCTTCTCGGAAAAATTGCGTAAAATACATAATAAAACAAAGAAAAATGGTTAAGTGGTTGTCGCAAGACAGTTATTTTTTAGTTATTCTTATAATATAATGAACAAAATAGTCAATAGTAAGGTTTTAATTCTCTTGTAATTGTCAGAAGTATTATCTATGGATAGCAAATTATGCTTGCATGATTGTAGATTATATTGAAAAAACGCGATTACTTTGCCTTTACTGACATAAATGCTTAATATTATATGCTTTTGAATAGTAGATAAATATGGTCTTGCAGTTTAAAGACACAACTATAAATTATCATTACATCTGACTTCGAATAAGTTTACTAAATCAAGTTCATTCCTAATAGTTGCATCTTGATCATAAGCATGCGCCTGTCAATATGCTTTACAGTCACTTCTTGTTAGCACCAGCCTAACTTCCACCTAAAAATAGCAAATCCTGTAACTTTATTTGCATCGTTCGATAGTACGGAAACTGCCTTGCGCTAGTAATAAGTATCCGTAATTACAGCAAATTCCAAATTGTCTCGGATGGGCACGGTCCCTGCTCATATATTTCAGCCAACGTTGCTGTTCCAAATACGTGTGGTCCAGTCGCTTTATGACAGAATTATCAGGGGAAGGGAGGTGGCCCAAAGGGGATTCAAGTTCCTGGCTCTGCATCGAAAAAGGGCAGTAAAGTTGGCTCAAAAACATTTATTTAACCAATCTCAAAGGAGGATGTGAACATGGCATTAGCCGAACAGGTTTTTAATTTCCTTATTCCGCCAGTCAGTAAAATGGGTGTAGGCGCTGTTAAACAGCTTGGAGCAACGGCCAAATTTCTCGGCGGAACAAAGGTCTTGCTCGTTACCGATAAGGGGCTTTTTGATCTTGGCGTAGCCAATCAGATAGTGGAGTTGCTGAAAGCTGATGGCGTCGAATCGGTGGTATTCAGTGGAGCCGAACCTAACCCGACGGATCTAAATGTCAGAGCAGGACTGAAAGTTTATAAAGAAAATAACTGTAATATGCTTGTAAGCCTTGGAGGCGGCAGTTCCCATGACTGCACCAAGGGTATTGGGGTTATGGCGAATAACGAGGGAGATATACGCGACTTTGCTGGAATTGATACTTTTGCTAATCCGCTGCCTCCATTTATTGCCATCAATACTACAGCCGGAACAGGTAGTGAATGTACCAGCTTTGCCGTTATTACCAACACCGACAGCCACGTGAAGATGATCATTGCATCAGCTAGGATTACCCCGACTGTTGCCATTAACGATCCGGTCATGATGGTTGGACTGCCCGCGGCATTAACAGCCGCCACCGGCATGGACGCCCTGACCCATGCAATAGAAGCATATGTGGCCAAACTCGCCACTCCGGTAACCGATGCCTTGGCCCTCGCAGCCATCAAGTTAATTGTTGAATGGTTGCCGCAAGCCGTGGGCAATGGCGCAAACCTTGAGGCACGCGACAAAATGGCCTATGCAGAGTACATGGCAGGTGCGGCATTCAATAATGCCGGTGTAGGTATCGTCCATGCCATGGCCCATCAGCCTGGAGCCCTGTTTAACAAACCCCATGGAGTATGTAACGCCATCCTTCTGCCGCATGGGTGCGACTTCAATCTTATCGCCTGCCCCCAGAAATTCGCCGATGTTGCCGTTGCCATGGGCGTGAACACAACCGGGTTGTCAGTCATGGAAGCGGCGGAAAAAGGCATAGAAGCCATCAGAAAACTGTCCAAAGATGTCGGCATTCCCGCCGGTTTGGGGGATATTGGCGTAAAGGAAAGCGATATCCCGTTGTTGGCAGACAATGCCATCAAAGATCTCTGTTGCTTCTTTAATCCACGCACCATAAGCCTGGATGACTTGAAACGACTGTACAAAGAGGCCATGTAGGCTGAGATTGCCCTCCCTCGCAGCAGGGGGGGCAACCGTCTTCAACCGGCAGCATCCCTTTTGACTCATGCCATTCGAATTCATACCGCTGGGAGAAACATAGAATGAAAAAACTACTGGTTTCCGCGTTCCTTTCCGTCTGCTTGGCCACACCACACATGGCATGGGCACTCACTCATGCGAGAGATACGGTTCCCCTTCATCCGGGAACGGATTTGATCCTGTTCTACTATTTCAACATCACAGCCAACAAACTCTATAACGACGGCAACAAAGTCGGGCCATCCGATGACTATAACAAAAGCGTCAATATGGGTGCATTCAGGTATGGCCATTACTTTTCAGCCGGAAACTCCCTATATGGGGACGGCCCCTTCGTAATAATGCCGCAGATAATAGTGCCCTTTGCCAATATCAACCTGAGCGGCAACTATGAAGCGCACAACAACGGCAAGGAGTTCTCAACCACCGGCTTCGGCGACCCGTGGCTGCTTTCGACATTCTGGCCCGTCAACGATCCGAAGCACAGATTCTGGGTGGCGTGCAGTCCCTGGCTGTCGATACCCCTGGGCCAGTATGACAGAAACAGGCCGGTGAGCGTCGGCAACAACCGCTGGATCTTCAAGCCGGAAACAGCTATTACGAAAGGGTTCGGCGAGAAAACGTTGCTGGAACTCGTTCTGTATTACGAGATCTATGGCGATAACGATAAATTTCTGGGTAATCATAAAAAAGAGCAGGATGGATTGTTCGGGTCGGATGTCCATCTCAGTTATGATCTAACCAAGCAATTTGTCGTCTCTCTGGATTACTATTTCACCAATGGCGGAGAGACAAGGATCAATGGTGTCAGCCAAAAGGACAGACAGGAAAATCATGGTCTCGGGCTATCGCTGTTCTACATGATCGGCACACACAATCAGATTATGTTGTCATACCGTGACGATTTCTCTGTCAAAAGCGGGGCCGGCGACAATACCTTTGCCGTGCGTTGGGCGTACGTATTTTAACAGACTTTTGCTCCTGAAAACGGCAGTTGGAGTCCTCCGAAGAGAACGACTTCGCCTGATTCGTTGCTGCTCTCGGCGAAATGGAGCGTCAGCAGCCTATGCTGTCCGAACCCGAAGGGTGAGTTCATCGGCTGTAGCGTAATAAGCCTGGAGCAGCAGAAGCAGGCCATCCGGAGTGAACGAAGGATGACTTCAACTGCCGAATCCAGGTTGATTTCAAATGACTCCGGTGCGGAGCTCTACCGGCACCGCACCGGAGTCGAAATCCTACATCTTCTCAAACACCGCTGCCGCACCCATTCCACCGCCGATACACATGGAAACCATGCCGTAGCGGGTATCCCGGCGCTGCATCTCGTGCAGCAGGGTCGCGGTCAGCTTGGCGCCGGTACACCCGAGGGGGTGGCCCAGGGCAATTGCGCCCCCGTTCACGTTAACCTTGGATGCATCGATTCCAAGTTCTTGTATACAGGCCAGGGATTGGGCGGCAAAGGCCTCGTTCAGTTCGATGAGACCGATATCGTCCAGGGAGAGTCGCGCCAGCCTGAGAGCCGCCGGGATGGCCGCAACAGGACCGATGCCCATTATCTCAGGCGCTACCCCTTTGACCGCAAACGAGACAAAGCGCGCCAACGCCTTTTTGCCCGTCCTTTTCAGGTACTCTTCGGAAACCACCAGCACCGCCGCGGCGCCATCGGTCATCTGAGAGGAGTTTCCGGCGGTCACCGTGCCGTCAGCCTTGAAAGGCGTCTTGAGCTTTCCCAGGCCATCGACAGTCGTATCGCTCCTCACTCCGTCATCGGCATCAACAAGCTCGACACTCCTCCGTATCTTCCCGTTCATCAGCGTACAGCACTCTGCTTCCACCGGTATGATCTCATCTCGAAATTTACCGGCTGCAATGGAATCGGCAGCCTTTGCATGGCTCGCCGCGGCAAAGATGTCCTGATCCAGGCGGGTAATGCCGAACTTCTCCGCAATTACTTCCGCGGTAATTCCCATGGACGCAAAGGACTCGGGCCAATCTGCGACCAGGGATGGGTTGGCGCTGTACCGTGCGCCGCCAATTGGAATCATGCTCATACTCTCGGAGCCACCTGCGATAATGCAGTCGGCAAAACCGGCCATGATCCGCTCCGCGGCGGATGCTATCGTCTGAAGACCGGACGAGCAGAAACGATTGACGGTCTGGGCTGGCACCTCGACCGGCATACCGGCCTTCATTGCCGCGACTCTTGCGAAATTCATTCCCTGCTCCCCCTCGGGGAAAGCGCAACCAATAATGATATCATCAACATCCATAGGGTTTAAGCCTGTCTTTTCCAATAGTCCTTTGATGGCCGCCGCGGCCAAATCATCCGGGCGGACATCCTTTAATTTGCCTTTTTTTGCCTTGCACCCAGGGGTGCGGTAGGCTGCCAGAATATATGCTTTTATCATCGGTATCCTCCGCGTAGTTATAGTGTATTAACTCACTCATGTGCGTTCCCTTGCCGGTAATTCGGACGGCACTAATAACAACATCGTCGAGCTGCCCCAGCAAAATCCAACTAATTCCGAAGCGGCTTGCCCTTCTTCAGCATATGCTGGATTCGCTCCAGAGTCTTCTTCTGGCTGCAGAGCAGGACAAATGCTTCACGCTCAAGCTCCAGAAGGTATTCTTCGGTAATCAGCGTGCCACCAGGGACATCTCCTCCGGTGATGACCTCTGCGATGGTTCCGGCCAGGAATTGATCGTACTTGGTGATGAATCCACCCTTTTGCATATTCCAGAGTTGGGATTTAATACTTGCCGCCACGCTACGGCCTGGCGCCTTCAGGTCTCTCAGAGGGCGGCTCGGGCGATAATTGGTTGCCATTGAGATGGCCTTCAGCTTGGCGTCATGGATGCGCTTGTCGATGTCCATGGTTATGGCGTCGCCATGGCGCATGAAGCCCATCGGATTCAGTTCCGCGGCAGATGTGCTCACTTTTGCCATCGCGATATTCATGAAATTCTTGAAGATGAAAGGCGAAATATCCGCATTATTTACCTCAGCCAATGTTATGGCACGAATTGCCATCTCCTTGGTGCCGCCACCGGCGGGCAACAATCCTACACCGATTTCAACCAGTCCCATGTAGGTTTCAGCGTGGGGCACCATGGCATCGGCATGCAGGCAGATCTCACAGCCCCCGCCCAATACTGTGCCGTGGGGAGCCGCGACCACGGGGATTTTCGAGTATTTGACCGCCATCATGGCTTCCTGGAAGGTTTTGACCATTAGGGAAATCTCGTCATATTTCCCTTCTGATATCGCCGCCACAAACTGCGTAAGGTTGGCGCCGGCGGAGAAGACGGCCCCCTCGTTGGCGATTACCAGACCGATTCCTTCTTCTTCTGAACGCTTCAGCGCCCGGTGTGTCATGGCAAGAATCCCGTCGTCAATGGCGTTCATCTTTGTGTGGAATTCCAGACAGAAGACGCCGTCACCCAGGTCGATGACGGAAGCGGAGTTGTTATTTTCCACGATTCCGTTGTTTTTCCTGAGACTGGGGAGACGTATGTATCCCGCTTTCGCAGGCACTTCACGATAGGTACCTTCACTGATGTCGCGGTAATATTCCTTCCCATCCTCAAAAGCATAGAACCGATCAATCGATTTCAACTTTTCCGGCACCTGAATGCCGTCTTTCTCGGCCCTCTCCACGAAACCGGCAACGCCTATCGCATCCAGCATCTCGAAGGGGCCAAGCTCCCAATTGAAAC
>JAQUHN010000110.1 GCA_028683555.1 Geobacteraceae bacterium
TAAAAGGCCCGGTCCAGAAACGACTTCATGGTACCGGCGATCGCCGAATAGTGAACGGGCGATCCGAGGATAATGCCGTCTGCCCGTTTCATTTCCCGGAGCCACCCGTTTACCTCGTCACCGGTGAGGGCGCATTCTTCATTCCGGTTTTTTACACACTGGTTGCAGGCGATACATCCCCTGATCGTCTTGTTCCCGACATGAATGATTTCGGTCTCGATGCCTTCTTTTTCCAGCTCTGCGGCGACCATTCCGAGGGCATGCCAGGTATTGCCTTCCGCATTGGGACTGCCGTTGAACGCCACTACTTTCATTTATCTTACCTCCCGTTACATGAAATGCCAGAAATTCGATCTTTTCTTTCCAAGGCATGTGCGCTACATTGACGCATAAGCAACATCATGTCAATTACGTACATGAAAGTAACGTAGTACCTTTAATTATACCTAGTATCATGTAGGGAACTTCAAGGTGTCGGAGGAATGAATGCAGAAGAATACCTCAACAGAAATCTTGATCTACCGGGAGAAAGAATACAAGTGCGGCATTGATGTCACCTTGGCGGTGGTGGGCGGGAAGTGGAAAGCATCGATCTTGTGGCACCTGGCACAGGAGACCCTGCGATTTTCGGATTTGCAACGGCTCTTTACCAACACTACGCGAAAAATGCTTACTCAACAGCTGCGCGAACTGGAAGCCGACGGCCTGGTACACCGCGAAGTCTACCCGCAGGTGCCGCCAAAGGTGGAGTATTCCCTGACAGGGAAGGGAACCACGATCATACCCATGCTCAACATGATGTGTGAATGGGGATACGGCTACCTGCAGGATGCCTCCGAGTAAATTCCTTCTGCTCAGAATATATCGGGACGGAATGTTAATTGCTAATGAGATAAAATGAGATCTAACCCTGTTTTTTTTGCTGTTTTCCCATATTCCCTGTTTTCCCATAGATTTCTTGACAGATATTTTAATTAAACTAAAATCTGGTATAAAGTTATTCACAGGTTTTCCGATATGGACACAATCGGAGTAACTCGGTGACGAAAAGCCTATGGGGCATGAATATGGATAGCCGGTTTGCCGTAAAAATACCGGCCTCTTTCCTCCTATCTTCAGCCTGAGGATAGCTTTACATATACCTACCACTGTCTCCTTTCGCTGATGTGTGCGTGGAGTCTCATTCAATATTTGATCCAAAGCATGCTGGTGTTGCTCTGGATTTTGTTGTAAAGGTCATATCCATGAAATTAACCTCAAGATTCATGTGGTTCAATGTATTGTTGATTGTTGTTGCGCTCGCTTCCGCGGCGGGTACTTTTCTGGCTGAATTGCGTAGTGAAGCTGAAGAGACTGCTTTGGCCGAGCAGGAAAAACACCTTAAAACCTTTTGGCGAATACTCTCGTTAGAAGGAGGAGACTTCAGGATTGTTAATGGCCAGCTACTAAGCGGCGAGTATCTTCTCAATGACAATCATGAGCTTCCAGACACCATGAGTGACCTGTTCGGTTGTACTGCGACCATCTTCATGGGTGATACACGGGTATCCACTAACATCATTACAAAAGACGGCCGCCGTGCGATCGGAACCAAATTGCAGGGTCCGGCATATGATGCGATCTTTAAACAAGGCAAGCCATACCGTGGTGAAGTTTTGATACTCGGCGTTCCCTATTTCAGCGCCTATGACCCAATAAAGGATCCTGACGGAAAAATCATCGGCGCCGTCTATGTCGGGGTAAAGAAGAGCTTATATTTTGAGACGTATAACTATTTCAGAAACAAGATAATCGTTACAACCATTGCGTTGATAGTGATATTTTCCTTCCTCGCTTTTCTCCTTCTCAGATTTCAACGTAGGGCCGAATCCGAGATTCAGGAGAGTAACGAACTGTTCCGAACCGCTTTTGATTCAATTCCCGACTACATCAGCATTAGCACCATAGATAATGGGACCTGGATCGACGTCAATCCGGGGTTTACCAACATGATGGGGTATACTCGTGAAGAGGTGGTCGGGAAAATTCCCTTTGCACTTGGATTCTGGCATGATCCCGATGATCGTTGCAAACTTGTAGAAGTGTTGGAAGGAAATGGCCGCGTGAACAATCTGGAGAGCAGATTTGTTAACAAGAACGGTGCTGTCGTTAATGTGTCCATCTCAGGGCGCATTATCAAGTTGAGAGGAAAACCATATCTTTTCAGTTTTGTCAGGGATATCACGGAGCAGAAAAAGACGGAAGATGCGCTCAAACGTGTCAATCACGTACTAAGAATTCTGACCAGGTGCAATGAAATTCTGGTGCGTGCTGAGGATGAAAAGGTCCTTTTGCGCGACATATGCCATACTGTCATTGATGACGGCACCTATTGTTTTGCCTGGGTGGGGTACGCTGAAAACAATCCTGAAAAAACAATCCGTCCGGTCGCACAGGCCGGCATGGAAATGGGCCTTACCGAGAACCTGGGCCTTACCTGGGCGGATAAAGAGAAAGGGCGGGGGCCTTCGGCAACTGCTATCCGCACCGGACGACCTTGTCTGATAAAAGACGTGCTGAAAGACAACGCTTTCGCGCCAAGGCAGGAACAAACAAAACAGCTTGGTTATCGGTCGATACTTTCTGTCCCGCTCAAATACACCAATAGCGTTCTTGGCTCCCTGAGTGTCTATGCATCAATGCCGGACGCTTTTGATGCTGAAGAAATAAACCTGATCACCCAGTTGGCAAATGACCTTGCCTATGGAATCATATCGATCCATACCCGCGAGAAACACCGGCAGACGGCAGAGGCGCTGTTTGAAAGTGCGAAGGAATATCAGAAGCTGGCCAGAGCGCACGACCAGAAGCAGCAGCTTCTGGTGGCCCTGCTTGATTCTATTCCTGACCTGATTTTCTATAAAGATCCGAAGGGAATCTACCTGGGCTGTAACAAAGCTTTCGAATCATTTGCCGGAATGCCGGCAGAGAGCTTAACCGGCCTGTCAGACTTCGACATCTTCCCACGGAATGTAGCCGAGTCGTTCCGCGACATGGATCGTGAAATAATGTCGCATCGGATGGCTTGCCGGAATGAGGAATGGGTGAATTATCCGGATGGTCGCCGCGTTCTGCTCGATACTCTCAAAACCCCTTTCTATGATCAAACGGGAAATATGCTCGGACTAATTGGCATAAGTCGGGATGTTACCCATCAGAAACATTCCGACGAAGAGCGCAAAAAACTCGAATCTCAACTCCACCAGGCACAGCGGATGGAAGCGATCGGCCAGCTCGCCGGTGGAATAGCACATGACTTCAACAATCTGCTGACGGTTATTACCGGTTACTCGGAAATCATCAAAGTCAAACTTGAGCAGGAAAGCCATTTGCAGCGTTATATCGACCAGGTTCTTACCGCCGGGGAGCGAGCTGCAGAGTTAACTAACGGCCTGCTTGCCTTCAGCAGAAAACAGGTAATGCTTATCAAGCCTCTTGACCTCTGCGAACTGGTACGAGGACTCAAGAAAATGTTGCGGCGACTCATGCCGGAAGATATTGATTTCTCTGCACAGTTCGTTGACAATCCACTTATTGTTATGGCGGACAGGGGGCAGCTCGAACAAGTGCTCATGAACTTGGTTACCAATGCAAAAGATGCCATGCCGAAAGGCGGGAAGCTTCTGATCGACCTTTCACCTGTGGAAATGCAGAACAGTTTTGAACATGCCCACGGTAGGGGTAAGTCTGGCAGGTACGCTTGCCTGTCCATAACCGATACGGGGGTCGGTATGGATGCGGAAACGCGGGAGAAAATATTTGAACCGTTTTTCACCACCAAAGAGGTCGGCAAGGGAACCGGGCTGGGTATGGCTATTATTTATGGAATCGTCAGTCAGCACAATGGCTATATTTCCGTTGAAAGTGAACCGGGAACCGGTACGACATTCCGAATTTATTTACCACTCATGGTAAAAGATGAGAGAAGTGTCAACGAGTTAACGCAAGAGGAACAGCCTGCTGGCGGAACGGAAACCGTATTGCTTGCCGAAGACGATGCAACTGTGCGGGAACTGCATAGCATGATGCTGGAAGAGGCCGGATACACCGTTATTGGAGCTGTTGACGGCAGCGATGCACTGAATAAGTTTTCTGCTCATCAGGAGACTGTGGACATACTGGTTACCGATGTGATAATGCCAAAGTTTGATGGCAAAAAGGTGATTACAGAGATCAGGAAAATTCGTCCCCAGATGAAAGTGCTGTTCATGAGTGGATACACCAAGGATTTGTTTGTGCAGAGAGGGATTTTAGATCAAGAATTCAATTTTCTGTCCAAACCGGTTTCTGCAACAGGACTGCTGAAAGCCGTCCGAGATATTTTGGATCAAAACTAGTGTCTTGTGCGGTTACTTGAAGTAGTGCAAGAGCCTCAGGTAAGAGGAACTGTTTGCATACAGTTTTGCTTGATAGCGAGGTAACTCACTGGACTTCATGAGTGGTTGAGTTGATCAAGGATGGTTTCTCTATTCTTCGGGTACATGGCGCTACTCTTTCTTTTGTATGGGCAGCAGGCCGTCTAGTCCTGTTGCCCATACTTTCAAAATCAGTACCCTCCATTATTCAGTCCTAGCAAAATGAAATCACCTTCCAAATTAGAAACTGAGAGATTCTGGTATGTTGCCTAAGCGCCCGCTTGATGAATCCCCTTGTCTACGCCGTCCCGACCATTGGTTGAAGTTCAGCCAGCCGTTGCTCTATTTTTGGAGCAATGGCTGGATTGACAGCGACAAAGAAGACGCATTCACCGTCTTTCTCTTTTGTTTTTTCGATGACGGCCGGAATTGCGGTGTACAATAGCTTGTCGATGTCCGCCGTTGGTATCGTGAGTCCACCGGAGAGGCCGAATGTCCCCCAGATAATGACAAATTCATAACCGGATTCTTGCCAAGCCCTGATTCCCACACCATCGGCACGATCCCGGAATTCCTTATCTTCCGGTGGTGCATTGCGCAGTCGGCCCAGCAGTTCCTGCCCTTTTTCCGAGCGGTCGATGATGAACGCATAATGTTCCGATCTGCCGGCGGCAAAGTTATTTATTTTTTTTGTTATCTCTTCCGCTTCTCGCACCGCGTCCCCCTCACTCGCCATTTGTTTGATCACTTGTTGCGGATAAAGCTGCTGTACCAACTCTAGCATGTAACGTATTCTAAAGTCAGCATGTATGATGTCCTTGTCATCCCGGGAAATTTGGAGACACCTTCTGCCGGCGACAAACTGCTACTGCTCTCTCCTCTGAACTGCGACAGAAACTTTTCCACCTGGAATACTGCAAAAAGTTCACTGTCCGTTTCCGGATGAAAACTAATTATCTTTGGCAGATGATTGCTGCATTCCGCCGCATAACGAATATACTGTAACCAGGTAAGGATACTTTTAGCTTGATTGGTACCTGGTCCTTTGGCTGAACTGGCCGGAAAGGGGCTCATGACTCTTAAAAGGCTTATCTCGGTCGCATGCGGGAAGGAATCTGCTGATCTTGTCTTCCAGAACGGGCGGCTGGTGGACATTATTTCCGGAGAGGTTTATCCGACCGGTATCGCCGTGGCGGAGGGATATATCGCCGGTCTCGGTGAGGCTTATCAGGGATTGGAAACGGTCGATCTGGGTGGCGGATATGTCTGCCCTGGCTTCATTGATGCCCATGTACATGTCGAGAGTACTTTCGTCCGGCCCCGGGAATATGCCCGCGCTGTTGCCCGGTGCGGACTGACGACCATTATCTCGAATCCGCATGAGATTGCCAATGTGCTCGGCGCCGAGGGTGTTCGCTTTATGCTGCGCGATGTCAGCAATGCGCCGCTCGATCTCATGTTTACCATTCCTTCTTGTGTGCCGGGGACCTCCCTGGCCACATCCGGAGCCCGCCTGACAGGGAGGGATATTGCGCTTCTGCTGAAGGAACCGGGTATGGTCGGGCTGGGCGAAGTGATGGATTTTTCGGGAGTTGTTCCGGGAAAACGGCGTCTGCTCGACGAGCTCGAGATGTGTCGAGGGCTCCCCGTTGATGGACACTGCCCCGGGCTGAGCGACAGGAGGCTTGATGCCTATGCGGTAACGGGCATTGGTTCGGAACATGAGTGTACCACGGTTGAAGAGGCACGGGAAAAGCTCCGCAAAGGAATAAAAATTTTCATCAGGGAGGGGAGCGTTGCCCGAAATTTGAAAGCTCTGCTGCCGCTGATCACCCCGTACAATGAAAGGTGGCTCTGTTTCTGCACCGATGACAGAAGGCTTTCCGACATTTTGGAGGAAGGTTCAATCGACCATCTGGTCCGTTTGGCGATTGCCGGCGGAGTACCTCCCATGCTAGCTCTGCGGATGGCTACCCTGAATCCTGCCGAGCATTTTCGTCTCTTTGACCGGGGCCTCATTGCTCCGGGCCGACGTGCCGACCTGGTAGTTTTTCGGGATCTGAGCGAACCGCGACCTGAACTGACATATTACAAAGGGCTAGCCGTGACAGGCAGCCGATTTATCGGGGCGGGCCAATCCTGTGACTTGGATGCCACGTTTACGGCACGGGTGACAAATACCGTCCATGTTGATTGGTCCGGAGTCGATTTCCGGATTCCGGCCGCAGGGAACCTGGTCAGAGTTATCGCTGTGGTCCCGGATCAACTGATTACGGAAGGCATTGTTATGGCGCCACTGGTTAAAAACGGCACTGCCGAATCTGATCCGGACCGGGACTTGTTGAAAATTGCGGTAATCGAACGACACCGGGCATCGGGAAGAATGGGCGTGGGGTTTGTCAGGGGCATTGGGCTCAAACGCGGCGCCATGGCTTCCACCGTTGCCCATGACCATCATAACCTGATGGTGCTTGGTGTAGACGACGTTTCCATGATGACCGCGGCACAAGCTGTTGCCGATGCCGGTGGCGGATTGGCGGTTGCCGAGGGGAATACCGTCCTGGCCTTGCTCCCGCTTCCCATCGCGGGACTCATGTCGGACAAACCGATCGACTCGGTGCTTGCTCAGGCAGTCACTCTTGCCAATGCCGTAAAAGAGCAGGGTTCAACCCTGGAAGACGCCTTTATGACCATGAGCTTCCTTGGCCTTGAGGTTATTCCCCGTCTAAAACTCACCGACCTCGGCCTGATTGATGTAAACCTGCAAAAGGTTGTGCCACTCTTTCTGAGATAGTGAGGCTGACATGAGCCATAATGAACCTGCGGTGCTGTTTGCGGAGGAAACGATTCAGCAACGTGTAAAGGAATTGGGACGCCAAGTTTCCGCAGATTATTCTGCTGTCGATGAATTGGTGCTGATTGGTGTCCTTAGGGGCTGCTATATTTTTCTTGCCGATCTGTCCCGTTGTCTGACGATTCCCAGGCGCATCGATTTCATGGCGGTATCCTCGTATGAGCAAAAGACGACTCCCGGCACATTACGCCTCATCATGGATACGCGAACCGACATTGCCGGTAAGCATGTTCTGATCATCGAGGACATCGTTGACACCGGTCGGACGCTGCACTACCTGCTGGAAATGCTGGGCAGCCGCAAACCCGCATCATTGAGGACCTGCACATTGCTGCGGAAGCCGGATCGACTGGAAAAGGATGTGCAGATCGATTACCTGGGTTTCGATATACCGGATTTGTGGGTCGTCGGTTATGGCCTGGATTATGCGGACAGGTTTCGTGCGTTGCCGTATATCGGGTTTCTGGAAGAAGATTGTTGAACAGAAAAAGTGCTGGACCGTGAAAATTCATTACACGGCAGTGCGCCGGTTGACCAGGGACGCAGAACAGGGTGTGATCTTGCTGGAACTCGAACCGCTATCACTGCCGAAGTGGGAAAAGAATGCTGGATAAACAATTTTTTGAAACGCTTGCCCGTAACCATGGTTTTCCGGAATTTCGCTGGATTTTCGGGAAAGATGTTCATGTTTGCCAATGGGTACGATTCAAATGCATGTTTGGCTGCGAGTCCTTTGGTCACAATGCATGCTGCCCGCCAGCGGTTCCTTCTGTCTCTGTATGCCGGGAGCTGTTCGCCGAATATGGACATATCCTTGTTTTGCGCATCAGCCAGAAACTGGCTGAGCCGAATGACAGAAAAGCATGGAGCAGAAAGAAGAACCTGGAATTGCTGGCGCTCGAGCGAGAAGCCTTCCTTGCCGGCTATCACAAGGCCATGCTGCTGTTTATGGATGAATGCCGGCTTTGTGACGAATGCACGGGAACGCGGGCAGATTGCAGGAAACCATCTATGGCTCGTCCTTGCCCGGAAGCTTTGGCGGTTGATGTTTTTTCTACGGTGCGAAGTGCCGGTTTTCCGTTGGAGGTGCTGGCCGGCTACAGCCAGGAGATGAATAGGTATGCTTTTCTGCTGGTTGGGTAAAAGTTGGGGACACAATACAAATATCAGGTCGGCTTTGTGAAAAACGGTATTGTGTCACCAGAAAACCTTAAGTGGGCAAAGGTTGAGCAGATGATTGTCAACAAAACACCTACGTCCACTTGTGTCGGCTCAAACACGCATTTAATCTGTTCTCGCAGTAGATAGATTGTCATGCGAGGTTGCCCTTAGCGAATCCGTTCGTTTCGAGAAAACATAAGAAAACGGTATGGCGATTAAGTCACCTATGATATAGGTCACAAATATTATTAGAAGCGTTATTGCATAGAGGGGAAATAGGCCTGAAAAAAGAAGGGGCAAAATTACTCCGACTAACCATATCGTCTTGTAACAAAGCTGTAGCAATAAAACAGGAACAAATTTTAAAGGAGACTTCAGACCGAAAATTGATATGAGTCCAAATGCCGTATAAACGCTTGCTGCTATACCAAAGACGACTGGATCCTGACTCGGAAATCTGAAGGCCGTTTGTATGATATCTGGAATGAAAATCATACCCAACCCGAACCCACCGGCGCCGACAATAGTATAAATATACATAAACCTGAGCCAGCCCCACCGAACATGCGTTCTTTCATTCATTTCATTTCCCCTTTCAGAGTGCCATAATTTTAAATGGATATTTCTGTTGCCGATCGTATGATTCCATAACTCAACCAGTTTTACACCTGTCACTAGTTACAGGTTGGTGTTCGCCCGGTTTGCTCCGAGAAGCCCTGATTGCTGATGCACGTGACCTTACCCCCGAAAACTGAGCCATTGCAAAGTTAGTGATTTTGGTCTAGAACTCCCGGAGGAGACTAGACATGAAAGCGAAACGATTTACCGAAGAGCAGATCATTGGCATCCTGAAACAAGCTGAAGCCGGTATGAAGATCATCGATCTTTGCCGGATGCACGGCATCAGCGATGCCACTTTCTATACCTGGCGCAAGAAGTACGGCGGCATGGATGTCTCCGACGCCAAGCGACTCAAGCAACTGGAAGACGAGAACCGGAAGCTCAAGCAAATGCTTGCCGACGCCCTGCTGGACAACAAAGTCCTCAAGGACGTGGTCTCAAAAAAGTGGTAACACCCGTTGCGAGACGGCACGTTGTGGAGTACATCAAGCAAACGCACTCACTCAGCGAGCGACGGGCCTGTACGCTGTCCAGCCTAGACAGGAGCAGTTTTCGATATCAGCCGAAGCCGGACAAAAACGCTGAACTTCGAGTCAGGCTTAGGGAACTGGCGGAACAGCGCCGTAAATTCGGTTCTCCCCGACTTCTGGTCCTGCTCCATCGGGAAGGCCACCTTGTCAATCACAAGCGCGTAGAGCGTCTATATCGTCAAGAAGGACTCTCGCTGCGCTGCAAAAAACGGAAGAAGCGGATCAGCCACCTTCGCGTTGTGCTGGACCGCCCGGCAAAGGTAAACCAGCATTGGTCAATGGATTTCGTCTCCGACAGTCTCTGGAACGGCAGAAGGTTCCGCGTACTGACTATCGTAGACGACCTGACCAGAGAATGCCCGGCATTGGAAGTTGACCACTCACTGCCAGGACAGCGGGTAACGAGAGTCTTGGACCGGTTGGCTGCAACGCGTGGCCTGCCCCAAGTTATAACCGTTGATAACGGTCCCGAGTTCATCAGCAAGGCGATGGATGCCTGGGCATTTGAGAACAAAGTAAGGCTGCGCTTCATCCAGCCGGGAAAACCAGTCCAGAATGCCTATATTGAAAGCTTCAACGGCAAACTGCGCGATGAATGCCTCAGCGAAAACGTATTTATCGACTTGCAAGACGTAAGAAAGAAAATAGAAGCGTGGCGAAGAGATTACAACTCGATTCGTCCACACAGCTCATTGAGAAATTTAACACCAGAAGAATTTGCCAACTCTTTACCCCAACAAGGCCAAATCACTAACTTCTTATTGGCTGGTTAAAGGGGGTAAGGTCACACGGAACTGATGGAGATTGCGTGAAGAAATGAAAATCAAAGTTTTGAGATTTGACGAGGGGAGGTTCCAAGATCTGGTGAGCCTGTCTTCAGGTGGATTAATCTAAGTCAATCAGACCGAGGCGTGACGCAACCGCAACGGCCTGTGTTCTGTTCGTTGTTCCGAGTTTCTGTATGACGTTATAAACGTGAAAATTGACTGTTCGTTTGCTTATCCCCAGAATAACCGACATATCCCAAGAGCTTTTCCCTTGTTTCAGCCAATTCAAGACTTCTTTTTCGCGGGCTGAGAGGACAGTGTTATTTCTTTCTGACAGCATAGTATCGTAGACATGTGAGAAGGCCAGATGCAGGTGGGGGATAAGGACTTCCAGAATGGCAACGGTGCGCATCTCGTATTTCATAGCCGAGCTTGAAAAGCAGAACATGCTTCCATTTTGTCCGCCGGCTGTAGGTCTTGAACCATGTGTATAGCATTCCCGCATTCCGAAATCCTGGGAGAGTGCATTGATATCCTCACGACGGTAGAGTTTTTTTCTGGTGACAGACCAGTGTTGAACCTCATAGGATGCAAAATTTTCTTTAACAACTGCATCCAGGTGGAGGTAGTTGTTTGATAGTGATTCTTGTAACCATTGTTCTGGGAAGCTTATGTTGGCACCAGGAACCAAAACCATGCCGTTGTTTTCGTGATGACCCAACAGTGCCGTTACATGGCCAAACGGGAACAGTTCCTGAATCATAGGGAAAAGAGCCGCAAAATTATCTTTTGTCACACATGAAAGACTTTTGTGGATAACTTCGAGAAGTTTAATCGCATCGGGGCCGGAAAGGTACGTACTAAATTTCGCTGATTCCCCTGATGGCATAAAAAGTACCTTTCATTTTACACACCTAAATTTATTTCCTTTACTTCGCCCCGATATAAGTCATCACGGTAACTTCCACATGCTACGTAGTATGTTGCTTTGGGGGGAAGATAGCAGAAACTAATTAATTTAACAATTAAATACAATTCATAGGAAATAATGGATTTTCGACGTCAGGATTGTATGGAACGATGGAAAAATATCGGAATCCCAGACCGATTAAAGGACAAAGTAAGTGAGTAAATCAGTGGGGAAAAAGCGGTCTTGTTGTCTGACGATTTCGTTTGCCGGCAATTTTCGGTGCCGGGCGACACATTGCAATTTTACGAAGAATAACGACTCTTTCGGCGGCAGAATGATCAGGTTTGTACAATAACATCGATGAACAGTATACGGAAAGGCGGCGGACGCCCGGGCACAGGCGTCCGCCGGAAGGAAACGCTTCATAAAGAATGGGAATGGAGGCGTTTCCGGGAGAAACCATAAGCAGTAATCAGAACTTCCAGAACGAATCAAGCTCCGCGTCGCTCATGTCCCAAATCGCGTTGTGTGGCGGGATTGCTTCCTCGAAGAACTCCGGCAGGCGATCGTCCTTGCTGGTGAAGCCGGCGGCAAGGTTGAATTCATGCTCCGTTTTAAGTATGGATTTCCCGATTTCCACCACGTCGTTGGCGGTCAGCTTCAGACCGTAACGGGCGTTGATCATCTCGTAGATTGCGGAAAAAGTTTCCGGCATGTCGAGCACCGGAAATGCCACGAACAGGCAGAGGCCAGTGCTGTCCAGCACTGCGGTCGCAATCTGCAGATTTCTGGAGAGTTCGACCTGGCCTTCCTTCTGCAGAGGGTCCACAAAACCGCCGACCTTCAGGATGTTGGCCATAATGGAGTAGCCGGCGGTGTGGTCGGCACCCATGGTCGAAGTGGCGTAGGTGACGCCGATACCCTTGACTGCCCGCGGGTCATATGCCGGAATTCCCTGATTCTTCACGACCGGG
>JAQUHN010000287.1 GCA_028683555.1 Geobacteraceae bacterium
CGGGACGAGCCTGACCACCTCGGTGATCGGACGGACCCGTTTTCCGATCGGTGTCCGTTACCTGCGGGAGATGCGCGACAATCCGGATCAAATCCGGCAGATCCTGGTGCCTACCAGGAACGGCGCGCATATTCCCCTGGGCATGGTGACGAAGATATCTCTCTCCACCGGTGCGCCGGAAATAGCCAGTGAAGGAGGATTACTCCGTTCCATCGTATTCCTCAATGTGCGGGGGCGGGACATGGGCGGCTTTGTCAACGAGGCGAAACAGGTCCTGGAAAAGCAGTTGAAACTCCCGGCCGGCTACTACGTGACATGGTCTGGCCAGTGGGAAAACCAGATCCGGGCCAAGAAACGACTCCAGCTCCTGGTGCCGCTGGGGATCCTGGTTATCTTCATCCTGCTGTATTTCACCTTCCATTCGGTGCTCGAGGCAAGCATGGTCATGCTGTCGGTTCCCTTCGCCCTGGTGGGCGGGGTGTTCCTGGTTTATGCCCTTGGCTATAACATGTCGGTAGCGGTCTGGGTTGGTTTTATCGCCCTCTACGGGGTGGCGGTGGAGACCGGGGTGGTGATGGTGATCTATCTGCACGAGGCTTTGGACAAACGCCTGCTCAAGGGGCCGGTCACCGAGCAGGATATCTATGATGCCACCTTCGAGGGTGCCGTATTGAGGCTTCGGCCGAAGTTGATGACCGTGGCGGTGGCACTGCTCGGGCTGGTGCCGATCATGTGGTCGTCGGGCACCGGCGCCGACGTCATGAAGCCCATCGCCGCACCGATGATCGGCGGGATGATTTCATCCGCCATCCACGTTCTCATCATGACCCCGGTTATTTTTGTCATGATGAAGAAGCATGACCTGAAAAAGGGAAAACTGAAGTATTCGGGAATGAAACATTAACCGTCGGAAGACGGGAAACCAACAAGGAGTTTGCAATGAAAAAGACATCGCTTATTATCGCAGCAGCTACTCTGGCCCTGTCCGTACCTTTAACGGTTGGCGCCATGGAACATGATGGTCACGGCACCGCTCATGCCCAGCAGGGTGACCAGATGATTCATGCTGGATCGGTTGCCCATCAGGAGGTGGTGGACGGGGTAAAGGTCACTTTCAGCGTGATCGACATGAGAGCGAGCATCAAGGGCACAGCAGCCGTGAAAGAGATGAAGGAGACGCACCATCTCATGCTGATGTTCGCGGATGCCAAGACCGGCAAACATCTGAATGAAGGTACCGTAAAAATAAAGATTGTCGCCCCGGACAAGTCCGAACAGATGAAAAGTCTTGAGGGGATGGGAGGGCATTTCGGCTCCGACGTAGCCATGCCTGCGAAGGGAAAATACGGCATCATGGCAAAATTTTTGCTCAAGGATGGTAAAGTGAGAAGCAGCAAGTTCTGGTATCAGGTAAAGTAGTCACCTGTAAGACAAGAAAGCATCACCACGGGGGCGCGGCAGTAGTGCCGTGCCCCTCTTGAATAGTCGGCACTGTCTGAGCTGTGCGCTGCGGGCTTTGTCGGTCGCCAGTATCACATGTCTGCAAGGAGAGACTCATGTCCCGAAAACGTGAAACCGCAACGCTTGGTGGCGGATGCTTCTGGTGTCTGGAAGCGGCATTTCAGTGCCTTAACGGAGTTGAAACTGTGGTTTCGGGTTATGCGGGCGGGACTGTCGCGTACCCTCTGTATGAGCAGGTTTGTCTCGGCAGAACCGGCCATGCCGAAGTGGTTCAGATTACATTTGATCCAACGGTTATTTCCTTTGAAGATATCCTTGCGGTATTTTGGAGTATCCATGACCCGACCACCCGCAACCGCCAGGGACATGACGTTGGAACCCAGTATAGGTCGATAATTCTCTATCACAGCGAAGAGCAGAGACGTATTGCGGAAAAATCCAGATGCGAGGTTGATGCTTCCGGGGTGTGGAAAAATTCTATCGTGACGGAGATTGTACCGTACAGCGACTTCTACAAGGCCGATGGACGGCATCAGGATTACTATCTTTCCCATCCGGAGGAAGCGTATTGCCAGGTTGTGATCAACCCCAAGATTGCTAAGGTACGAAACAAGTTCAAAGGCATGGTCAAGCAAGAAGATAGCGATAAAGGATAATTGGAACCGTAAACCGGGAAAGGAGTTGCGGAGTGTTTTATAAGGCGAACAAGGAAGACTACCGGCAGGTGCTGGCAGGAATACGTCTAAAAACTCTGGTGTATGGGGATAAGACTCTTTTTGCCGAATTCCGGATGGAGTCTGGCAGTAATTTGCCTAGCCATTCTCACCTCCATGAACAGACCGGCTACCTGGTTGCAGGGCGGCTGCGGCTAACCATCGGTCGACAGACTTTCGAGGTTGAAAAGGGTGATAGCTGGTGCATTCCGGGGAATACCGATCACAGTGCCGATATCCTGGAAGACTCGGTGGCGATAGAGGTGTTTTCTCCTGTCCGGGAAGATTATCTGCCCTGATGATCGCACCGCTGATTGATAAAAACCGGACATTTCCTTACTGGTACGGTATCGGGATGCTCCGGTGTTTTTGTGGAACGCCCGTTTCAGCCTGGCGTCGGTTGGCATATGTAGAGCAATGATTGTTATTTAGTTTTCATCCGGAAACGGTTCTTTTTCGCCCTGGCTGTGTCAATCCGCGGGCTTGCTTGTGCGGCGTACCTGGGTACGCCTCCGCGCAACTCCTTCATTTTGACTCGTCCGGAGGACTCACCCTATGGACAGCCTTCGCTGTCGACTTTTGCAGGCAAAAGTTTCTTGCCAGGACAAAAAATCCCTCGTTTCCGCATTGAGAACCAATAGTTTCAAATCCGGGGTTTCAGGATGGAAACTATTTACTGGTATTTGCGGATAAAAAACACTTACGTCGAAGTGTGGTTGCCGTCCTGGC
>JAQUHN010000111.1 GCA_028683555.1 Geobacteraceae bacterium
GTCACCGCACTGGCCCCGGTGCCGCAGGCAAGTGTTTCGCCGGCGCCCCGCTCCCAGGTTCGCTGACGCACCTCGCTGCGAGAGATCACCTGCACGAATTCTACGTTGGTACGCCGCGGAAACATCTCGTGATTCTCGATAAGCGGGCCGTATTTTTCCACCGGAAAATCCTCCACATCATCAACAAAAATCACGCAGTGAGGGTTGCCCATCGAGACACAGGTGATCCTGAAGGTTGAATGGAGGATATTGAGCGGCTCGTCGACAACGCGACTCGAACCGTCTCCAAGCATGGGGATTTCGGCACGCACCAGGCGCGGTTCGCCCATGTTGACCCGCACTTTGTCGACCTTGTTAGCGGCATTGGTGAAAAGTTGCAAGGTCAGAATTCCGGCGCCGGTTTCGGCGGTGATCTCCTTTGTATCGACGATACCATGGTCATAGGCATACTTGGCCACGCAGCGTATTCCGTTGCCGCACATCTCGGACTCCGAGCCGTCCGAATTGAACATGCGCATCCGCACATCGGCAACGGACGACGGCATGATCAGGATAAGACCATCGGAACCGATGCCGAAGTTGCGGTTGGATACCTTTTGCGCCACATCAGCAGGGTTTTCGACTTTTTCCTCAAAACAATTCACATAGACATAATCGTTGCCGGCTCCCTGCATCTTGGTGAATTTCATTCCATGACTCCTTCTATTGATAGTGATAAGTGAACTCGCTTTATTACGTCACAACAGCTTCGATTGCCGCGAATCTTCGGAGCCTCCGCAGGGAAAAGGAAGCAATTTTAGCGTGTACCCCAGGGCACGGTTTTCAGCAAATCGGAATACGGCTGTTCCAGGGGAATATCGGTCAGAAATGTTTGTTGCCCGCCAACGCCAGACGGCTGGAAAAGTATGCCCGAAACCTCCAGTTCATAACGCCCACCGGGAATCGAGGTAAAGGCATGTTTCCGGTATTCCACAGGCATAGTCACGGCCTTGGAAATTTTTTCAGCCACTGTAGGCAAATCATCCGTTTCCGCTAGGACAATTCTCCGATA
Organism: Geobacteraceae bacterium; assembly: GCA_028683555.1. Classification (GTDB taxonomy): domain Bacteria; phylum Desulfobacterota; class Desulfuromonadia; order Geobacterales; family Geobacteraceae; genus RPRC01. The sequence continues at coordinate 1,052 of JAQUHN010000111.1, forward strand.
TCCCGCCAATTCCAGAAGACGCAACAGGGTGGCTCGACCGGCGTCGCTACTGCCAAAATCGAGAAAATAGCGTACTCCCTGCCGTTCAAAATAACGGTCAACGGTAGCACGAAGTGGAGCAGACCCGGTTGCGCCAACCACGATCTCGATGGGATAGTCCCTGTTCGCTTTCAGCGAGAGAGCGTCCAGGACGGCATCCGCCACCACCGCTGACGAGCCGGGTGGCACGGAAATAAATCGGACATGCGGCGAATCCGGGGTTTTCACGGAGGAATCACACCACTCCAGCAAGCGAATCCCCTTGGCCGCGAGATGGGTTGCGGAACTCTCCGGAAGATCGAGACAGCCATTTTCTGCCACCACCACCAGAATTGTCTTGCGGGGCTCCGTGGCCGGTGTCAGTTTCGCCGCAGTGAACTCGGCCTGCACCGAAAGCTTTGGATCATTGCCGAATTGAAGGGGAGCCCCACCGTCAGCCGTAGCAAATCCGGCAGCCTGGAGAAGCTCTTTGACGAACCCCTTCTCGTTGGCCGGGTCGGCAACGACCGTTTCCCGGTTTTCCGTACCGGCTCCGGACAAGTTGCCGAAAACGGGAGGTTTCCCAGGGGGCACTAGACGGATTTCCCTGCCGTCGACACCGGTCAGCAGGAACACCTGCCCCGAACCGGCCGCTTTCATCCCGGCCCCGGATTCTTCGGCTGGCCTCTCGGGGAAAAGTTGTGCCCAGAATTGCCTGGCCCGTCGCACCATTCCTTCATCCAGCTCCGGCAGTGGAGGTATCGGCGCTGCTGTTGCAGGAACTTCCGCAACTGATGGCAAAACAGGAACCGTTTCGGTCGGAACCGGCGCAGCTTCAACAGGAATAGGAGCCGCTTCGACCGGAACAGGGACTGTCCTGGCAGGAACGGCTGCTTTCTTCCGGGAAAGAGGAAGCAGAATAGTCTGACCGATCTGCAGCCCTGAGGTGTTGCTAATGCCGTTAATCCTCATGACCTCGGGAATCAGCTGCTCCGCTTTCGCCGATGACAAGCCGAAGCGGGTCGTCAGGATCTTGTAAATATGGTCACCAGGGCGAATCGTATACCTGGCATACTCACCGGAGTGCTGCCCCCCGGCACTCTCGGCCGGCATGGCGACAGTCTTGCTGCGACGCTTCTTCGCAGAAGGCTTTGGCTGGGCTTTTTTCACCTCTTTCGACACGGCTTCAGTCCGTTCCAGTTCACCGATTTCAATCTCGAACGGCGATTCGGCGCCACAGGCCCACCCGGCATGCAGCAAAGCACCGAGCAGCAAGAAGATACCGGGCAATCCACGGAAAAGCGGGAAGCAGAGATACTGATTGTTTCGGTCAGGCATGAATTCTCCGTTTAGGGGAAAGACTCTCCACCGGGCAGCCCTGCATCACTTCAGATCCAGGACAAAGGCCTTCAGGGACCGCTCCGGTTCCTTGCGGTAGAGAATAATTCCATCGCCATTGATGACACGGCCCTTTTCAACCAGGTAGGTTCCTTTCCGCTCGGTGGTTTCGGTCACGTACTGGGGCGAGCCGGATATCTCCGTCAAGGCGGAAGTTAGCAAGCCGGGGCTGATACCCTGCCCGCTCCGGTCGATAATCTGGAACGCACGAATTACCCCATTTTCCCGGTAGAGCCGGTATTCGGTGGAACTGTCCCGATAGCGCTCCCAGCCCGGATTGGCTTTTCCGTAATCGGGGTCCGCCGACAGGCGGGGTAAAAACGAGGGCACCGCTCCAGGCATGGCAAGAAACGGTCGGGCCGCCATTTTTCCCTCTGCCCCGGAAATTGTGACAGAGCTGCCCGGCGCAGCAGGTTTCTGCTGCGGGAACAGCAGAAAAATCAGCAGTCCCAGCAAGCCGGCCAGCACCGGAACCAGAACCAGCAGCGCCTTCGGCCGGAGGAAAAAGTCGCGGAACCGCGAGCGGAAAGTGGGCTTTCCCCAGGTAACCCGAATCGGTCCGGAAAAAGGCTCCGGTGGCACCAGTGGCACTGCCCGCCGCGCCGCCTCTTGTGCTCCGACTTCACCATTAAGCGCACTTTCCAGCTTCGCCTGAAAAGGAGACTTCGGCGGTACAGGGGAAGCTGCCTGTTCGTGCCGCGAGGTGTATCCGGTTGCAGATGACGATGAACCGCGAAGTTGTACAACATCTTCGACAGATCCTGCCCGCAGAGGCGAATCGGTCTCCGCGGGTTTCCTTTCAGCTGTCTGCGGTGCCACAGTGCTCTTTGGTGAAACCTTGCGTCGTTTCTTGCGTCCAACAGGGTTTGACAGTAGCTCGAAAATGGCTGCGGAAAGCTCCTTGTCGTTCAACGCGGTATCGAGAACCGCATGAAAGGCCTTTCTGCCGGACACGGGAAAGGCTTCCGGGTCGCCAAGCAGAACGATTCTCGCCTTTTTCCCCTTCAATTCCGAACCGATGCGATAGGCAAGAAGTTCTCCCGACATCTCTCCCAGGCGTTCCTGGATGAAAACAAAATTCTGCTCTTTGGCAGAAATTGCAGAAAATGCCTCTTCAATGCCCTTTGCAACGTGAACCTTTCCGGTATTCTGCACCTCGGAACTATGAAAAAGCCTGATCAACCGATCCTTGTTCGCCAAAAGAACAATGTTTACCACTCTCTGCTCCAGTAGTTGTTTTTCATCCGTAAACCTCATAAAGTTGCCGTTCCGGCCAAAACCTACTCTACCGCATTACGACAGCGGAAACAACCGGCAGAATGCGATAGCCGAAACAATGTCTGCACGGAAAGGATCCGCAAGCAACATCTTTCAGGGATCATTGTTTTTTCAGCAAAACAGCCCCTTTTATCTTCCTTGCCAAAATAGCAAGAATACGGGAAAATGTGGCCCAATGAAGCGAACTAAAGAACCACGGTACGATGCCGACGGAAGGGTACCCCCATGGAATTGAAAAACAGGATATGGATGAACGGCAACCTTGAATGGTTCGCCTATCTCGGAGATGAAACGGTCTTTCTCGGTCGCCGGGAAGTTCCCTATCCACTTCGGGATGGAGACCGGTGGACCAATGGAGACGGTGATGAATTCCAGGTCGAGAATGGTGAAATAACCAGGGTAATCGAGCGACCGAGGGCAAACGGCTGATCGGTATAGCCGACAAGGCCGTTTGCCTGATGCTGAGGCCCCTGTCTCCGTCGCTCATCCTGTCCGTTGCAGTAGTTTACCGGTTACAGGTCACTTTTTCCCGCCGGTAAAACCATACGTCCCGATCGGCTCCTTCAGACTCCAGTACTGGGATGCCTGGGGGCAATAGGCAATGGGACGCAGCTTGGCAATATCGATGAGCCCCTTTTCGTTCATTACCTCCTCGTCCATATGAACCGCCACCACCTCACCCAGGAACAGGTCATGGGTTCCCAGGCTTTTGACGTCAATGACGCGACACTCGAGATTCACCGGACACTCCCGGATCAGCGGCGCCGCAACCTCGCTTCCCGGTACGGCAGTCAGTCCCAGTTCCTTGAACTTGTCCACATTTCTGCCGCTGGCAACACCACAGAAATCAAGTTCCCGAATTTGCCCCTCACGGGGAATATTGACAATGAACTCGCCCGATTTCTTTATCAGGTCGTGGGAATACCGTCCCGGCCTGATCGACACGCTCACTACGGGCGGTTCGGAACAGACGACTCCGACCCACGCAACCGTGATAATGTTCGCTGTCCCGTCCCCGGCGGCACATGACACCATTGCCGTCGGCGTCGGGAAAAGGCAGGTACCTTTCTTGATGATTTTCTTCATTGATTCCTCCCTTGGCTCTTCTTTGTGTTCCGCGAATCGTAGCAGATAATCTCGGCGAGAACAACTCCCGGAATCTTCAGCACAGCTATGAAGAATAAGCAGTATATATATTTGCGTTGTTGACAATAATGATGGGTATATTATAGAGTATCTCGACGATTCGTGCAAAATGCCGCCAGCATACCGGCTCTTCCCGGCCGGTCCGCCACCGGGTATACTTCAAGAGGAGTTCGTTCATGAGATTATCGACAAAAAGCCGCTACGGCCTGCGGGCACTGTTCGACATGGCCTATAATTCGGGCACCCTTCCCACCCAGATCAAGGATATCTCACGCCGACAGGAAATTTCGCCGCGCTACCTGGAACAGATATTCCAGAGCTTCAAGAAGGCCGGGATCCTGAAAAGCAAACGCGGGCCGCAGGGCGGATATTTCCTGGCAAAAAAACCGGAACAGATTACTCTCAGGGAAATCCTGGAAGCAGCGGAGGGGGATACCCTGCTTGTGGAATGCACCGGAAAGAAGAAAAAGAAAAAGGGCGAATGCAATTTCGATGGCAGTTGCGTTACCCAGACGGTCTGGCAGGAAGCCAGTGAAAAGCTCAACGAACTGTTATCCACGTTAACCCTGAAAACCCTCTGCGAGCGGGGACAATCGCTCGGCGTAAAAAGGGAACAGGACCATCGCTTCACCTATTATATCTGAAAACCACCGCTCACCGGTTCTGCGTCTGGAGCTTACCGACAGATACGGAAGCGAGCACCGGGCAACAGTGCAGATGCTCTCCGCAATAGTTTTGCAGAAGCCTGATAAAGGAGACCGCCATGCCAGTACAAATCTACGATTCCGTTCTTGAGCTGATCGGCAACACCCCGCTTGTCCAGATCACGAAGCTTGCAGAAAAGAATGCGGCAACTATTTTTGTAAAAATGGAAACCAACAACCCCGGCGGCAGCATCAAGGATCGCATCTGTCGTGCCATGATCGATGCTGCGGAAACCGACGGGCTGCTCAAGCCGGGGGCCACGGTCATCGAGCCAACCAGCGGCAATACCGGTATCGGCCTGTCCATGGTCTGTGCCGTAAGAGGATACAAGCTGATCCTCACCATGCCCGATACCATGTCCATTGAACGGCGAAGGCTGCTGGCCGCATTCGGCGCCGAACTGATTCTTACTCCCGGCAACCAGGGCATGCGGGGCGCCGTGCAGAAGGCCGAAGAACTGGCTGCCAAACACGGCTACTACATGCCGCAGCAGTTTAAAAACCCGGCAAACCCGGAAATCCACCGCAAGACTACCGGACCCGAGATTATCAAGGCCATGAAAGGGCAGTCCATCGACGGTTTCGTCGCCGCGGTCGGAACCGGCGGAACCCTTACCGGCACCGGCGAGATATTAAAGAAACATAACCCGGAAATTGCCATTGCCGCGGTGGAACCCGCCGACTCGCCCATCCTGTCGGGCGGCGAACCGGGACCGCATAAAATCCAGGGTATCGGCGCCGGGTTCATTCCGGATGTCTTGAATACCGACATCTACGACCAGGTAATCCGGGTAACCAATACCGAAGCCTTTGAAGCTGCACGACAGCTCGCCAAGGTGGAAGGACTGCTGGTGGGCATTTCCGCCGGGGCCAACTTTTTCGGCGCCCTTCAGCTGGCGAGAAAACTCGGCAAGGGCAAAAACGTGGTCACCATCATGTGCGACACCGGTGAGCGTTATCTATCCACCGGAATTTTCGATTAGCGGTTTTCTCACCTCACCGCAGACTTTGCCAACCGTGCAGAATATCGACACCGATAAAACCCTCTCCCCCCTCGGGAGAGGGTTTTATTTTCCTTGCACCAAACAGGGATGGCAAGGGTACCGACTGACAAGGATACACTAATGGACACGCTCCACAAAAAATACGAAAATCTCCGCCAGGCCATCACCGAAATGGGCTCAGTCCTAGTCGCCTTTTCCGGCGGCGTTGACTCCACTTTCCTGCTCAAGGTTGCCCATGAAGTATTGGGTGACAGGGCCTGGGCCGTCACCGCCACCTCACCAACCTACCCGCAATCAGAGTTCCGCGAAGCCGAACAACTGGCGAAACAGATCGGGGCCTCGCGTGTTGTCATCGACTCCAATGAGCTCCTCATACCCGGCTTCTCACACAATCCCGCCGACCGCTGCTATCACTGCAAGAAGGAACTATTCGAGCTGTGTTTGGCCAAGGCGGCGGAATTGGGCCTTGCCGTCGTAGTTGACGGCAGCAATCTCGATGACTTAGGTGATTACCGGCCCGGCCGCCAGGCAACGGCAGAACTGGGAGTGCGCAGCCCGCTCCTCGAAGCAGGACTCTCCAAGGAGGAGGTACGCTCCCTGAGCCGCGAACTGGGTCTTCCCACGTGGAACAAACAGCCGTTTGCCTGCCTCGCCAGCCGCTTCCCCTACGGGACGGAGATCACCGCCGAGCGGCTTGGCCAAATCGAGCGCTGCGAAGAATTCCTCAACAAGTCCGGGTTTCGAACCTACCGAGTCAGATTCCACAACGAAACCGCACGCATCGAGGTCGGTGAAGAGGAAATCCCCCGCTTCCTGGACCCGGAGCAGCGCCGTGACCTGGTAGCGGTGTTCAAAGAGGCAGGATTCACCTATGTCTCGCTCGACCTGGAAGGCTACCGTACCGGCAGCATGAACAAGACTCTACCCAAGACCGAAAATAATCCCGCCGCAACCTGAGTATCCAGACGTCAGCGCATCGTCAAAGACGCACACCCTTGAAACCGATTAGCAAAAAATAATTATAAAGATTCTTGACGGGCGACGGTCCGCCATGCTAAATGAAAACGAAATTCAATTTTATTATCTTCCGACGAATTGCCCCTGTAAAAACGGGCAACATCTGCTGGCCTGGGTAAAAGTTTCCCTTGAATTGGCCAGACCACGTTGAGTCAAACCCGGCTCCTACCTATTCGAACCGACAGCGGCCATCTGTTGCATTTATGAAAAAAGCAATGCCTGAACCTCTTTGATAAACTGCCGGCATCAACGGGCACACCAGGAGACATGGGGCATGCTTTCTTGTCACCATACACTGAAAATGAATTTCAAAATCCATGGCAAGAAAGGAGGTGCCCTGCCTTCGCCTTGAATTGCACCACTATCAAATAACAGGAGAAAACATATACATGAAGAGCTTGATAATCATGCTGATTGGCACCGCGCTTTGCTTTTCTGCAGCGCCAATGGCCCAGGCAGAAACGCTGAACGAACTGGAAAAACAGATCAAAGAACTTAATGAAAAAGTACTGGCGTTACAGCAAGAACAGAAAAAAGAACAGGATACAGATTCGCAAAACAAGACAAGCTACATGAAACAAGTCTGGCAAAACACTAAAATTGGCGGATACGGAGAACTTGACTATATCTCTCGAAGAGAAAACGGAAACGGAAAAGGCGCCAATGTTTTCGATCCCCATCGCTTCGTATTATACGTTTCCTCGGGATTATCCGAATGGCTCAGGTTAAACGCCGAACTGGAATGGGAGCATGGTGGAGTAAAAGAAGACGTTGACGGAGACGAACTCTCCGGAGAAGTCCTGATTGAGCAAGCATTTCTGGATTTTACCATCGCGCCGTATCTGAACGTTAAAACCGGGGTCATGCTGGTTCCCCTCGGAGGCATCAACCTCTATCACGAACCGACGAACTTCAACTCGACGGAACGACCCGAACTTGACCGTTATCTCATTCCTTCCACCTGGAGTGAAATGGGAGCGGGGATTTATGGTTCTCTCGGCAAAAAAGTCGATTACCAGTTGCTGGTCATGAATGGACTTAACGGTGAGGAATTCTCTGCTAAGAACGGCATCCGTGACGGACGGCAGAATCTGAACAAAGACATAAACCGTGACAAGGCGATTGTCGGCAGAGTGGAACTTCGGCCGCTTACCAACCTGTATACTAATTTCTCTTTTTACACGGCGAATTCAGCCCCGAAGGGCAAGCCAACCGCCTACACCACCATAGCCGCTTTTGATGGAAAATATTCCATCGGCGATTTCGATATCCTCGGAGAATATGTCCATGTTTTCCAGGACAAGCCGTACGTGCTGAGTGATGAAATTGGTCACACCATGTCGGGATACTGGGTAGAAGGAGCATACCACTTCATGCCGAACGCGTGGAAAAAAGGTAAGCTCTCTGAAGCGGATGCGGTGATTTTTGCCCGTTATTCCGAATTCGATACCCAGCAGGGCAGCATCGCTAACCCTGCGAAAGCCAGTGGCAAATACGACCGTAACTACACAACCTTCGGCATGGTATTCAAACCGGTGCAAACGGTTTCCGTTAAAGCCGACTATACGCTTTTCGACGACCACCGGATCATGGGCGAAAAACCTCTTGATAACGACAAATTCCAGCTGACCCTGGGTTTTGTATTCTAGTCTCGCGGGGCGTCCCTTGCGGACGCCCTTTCCTTCCAGAATCCCCCGCTCCCTCGTCCGCCAGCAAAACGCTACCTTCGAATACAGTGTCCTTGACGCCCGCAATTCCGGCTGGCATTCCAACTCTGCTTCTGCTATCGTGCGGAATACTCAAACATGCCATCCGTAACGAAAAACCCGCGAGGAACCGAAGTGAAAGCTCTCCTGGTCCACCCCCATGGCAGCAACTGGATGGGGTCCGGAAAAGACATTTCCACCATTTTCAACCTCATGCCCCCCATCGGCCTCCTGAGCATCGCCGCCTGCCTGGAGTCGCGCGGAATCCAGGTGGAGGTGATGGATTGTTATGGCGCAGCGGATACCATCGAGCGACACGCCGCGGACATCCTCGCCCGCAAGCCGGACGTGGTGGGATTTTCCTGCACCACTTCTTCGTTCCTGGAAGGATACGCCATCGCCGCACGGGTGAAGGAGCAGCAGCCGGAAATTCACATCGTCTTCGGCGGAGCCCATGCCTGCACGGTCGGCCCCGCCCTGCTCGACTCGTTCCCGGCAGTGGACTTCCTGGTGATCGGCGAAGGGGAAGTAACGTTTGCCGAGCTCATGTCGTCCGATTTCCGCAACGTGGCGTCGATCCCCGGCATCGGCTATCGACGTGAAGGAAAGGGCGCCTTGTCGTCTGTCCGGGAAAACATCCCGGACCTGGATTCGCTCCCCTTTCCCGCCTACCACCTGCTGCCCGATTTTCCCCGGCGCTACAACCTGCCGCTGTTCAGCTATCCGAAAGCACCCAACACCAGCATCATCTCCAGCCGCGGCTGCCCCTACCAGTGCAGCTACTGCGACCGCTCGGTATTCAGCCGGGGCTTTCGCTTCAACTCCGCCGATTACATCGTCGAGCATCTCCGCTACCTGCACCGCGACTTCGGCATCCGCCACGTTTTTTTCTACGACGACCTGTTCACCTTCGACCGCACGCGCGTGGAACGTTTCTGCACCCTGATGGAGAAAAAGCGGCTTCCGGTCACCTACAACTGTATCGCCCGGCTGGAGCATGTGGACGAGGAACTCCTCTCACTTTTGAAACGCTCCGGCTGCTGGCAGGTTAATTTCGGCATCGAATCGGGCGACCCGGATATCCTTGCAAAACACCGCAAGCTCTATGAACTGGACCAGGTGGGAAAAAAACTGAAAATGGTGAAGGATGCCGGAATGCGGGTCAAAGGACTGTTCATGATGGGTTTTCCGGGTGAAACCGAGGAATCCATCCGCCGCACCATCCGCTATGCACTGACACTGCCGCTGGACGAAGTCAACGTGACCAAGTTCACGCCCTTTCCCGGCGCTCCGGTCTACAAGACCATCCGCGAGTTCGGCGAATTCACCGAAGACTGGCCGGCCATGAACTGCGTCAATTTCGTCTTCGTACCCCATGGCCTGACCAAGGAGCGACTGGAAGAACTGTACAACGAATTCATCAGCCGGTTCTACCGCCGCAGCAGGATCCACTGGGGTTATACCAAGATGCTCTGGAAATCGCCCCACAGTATCGCCGTATTCCTCCGCAACCTGCCGGAGATCCTCCGGTTTGAAATGAAACAGAAATGGTAGGTGAACCGTGAACCTGACACGCACGCTGCTTTTCGCCGTCCTTGCGGCCCTGCTGCTCACCTCGCCGGCAGATGCCGCCGACCCGGTTGACCTGAAATCGGCGCAATACGAATACTCGTTGCTGACCGGCTACGGCATTACCCACCGCGGTTTCGGCGATACCCGGACCCAGGTGCAAACGGTCGACATGATCGGCCGCTTCGGCTGGTTCCTGTCGCGGGAACTCGGCTCCGGATGGTACCAGGGCCGACATGAGCTATTGATGGAATTGCCGCTGCACCTGGTGGTGGATCCCAAGGTTTCGCCGATGGTGGGGGGATACCTGCTGGGAAGCTGGAAATTCACCTCGCTGGACGATTGGGCGCCCTACGTGTTTGCCGGCGGCGGCATTCTTTACGTGGACCTGGGGCTGCCCACCATGGGCAGCAGATTGAATTTTTCCTACCAGGGAGGCGCCGGCGTCCAGTATTTTATTGCCCCGGATACCGCCCTGTCGCTCGAATACCGCTACCACCACATCTCCAACGCCGGAACCGACAGTCCCAATGAACCGCTCAACTCCAGCAAGATCCTCCTGGGAATCGCATTCTACCGGTAACGGAAGTAACGCTTGCCGTGTCACGCCAGGAAGAAAGGACAGCGCACCATGAAGATTGTCGTGCTGGGCGGAAGCCCCAAAGGTGAAAACGGTCTGACCCATCAGTATGTCCGGTTCCTCCGCGCCCGGTTTCCCCGGCATGATTGGACCCTGCTGGAAGTTTCCGCAGCCATCACCGATCTGGAAACCGATGAAAACCGCTTGCGGGATTTCATTGATGCGGTCCGCGCCGCGGACGGCGTTCTCTGGGCATTCCCGGTCTACTTCTACCTGGTTCCCGGCCAGTACAAGCGGTTCATCGAGCTGATTTTCGAACGCGGTGTCGAGGAACCGTTCCGGGGAAAAGCTGCCGCGGTCCTGACCACCTCGATCCGGTTCTTCGATCACACGGCCCACAACTACCTGCATGCCCTCTGCGACGACCTGGAAATGCGCTACACCGGTTTCCATTCGGCGTCCATGGACGATATCCTGTGGAAAAAGAACGCGACCGGCTGCTGCAGTTCGGCGAAAACTTCCTCTCGGCCATGGAACGCCAGATAGCTACCCCGCGCACCTATCCGCCGCTGGCGGAGCGGGATTTCCGCTACCGGCCCGGTGC
>JAQUHN010000112.1 GCA_028683555.1 Geobacteraceae bacterium
GTCTGCGATTGCGGCCGATTCTCATGACATCCTTCGCCTTCATCCTCGGCTGCGTGCCGCTGGCCATCGCCAGCGGTGCCGGGGCCATCTCCCGTCAGGTCATGGGAACCACGGTGATCTTCGGCATGACGGCGGCATCCTTCATTGCCATCTTCCTGATCCCGGTCACCTTCTACGTGGTGGAGAAGCTCGGGCATAGAGCTGATAAAGGCTCGCATTCTCCACCTGGCGGGCATGGCATAGGCAGCGTTTCGACATCGACAGAATCCACTTCCGGAAAGGAGGGAGAGCCTCATGCGTGAACGTATCATTATCTCAGCGCTCGTCCTCTTCATCCAGGGATGTATGATTGGTCCCGACTACCGGCGCCCCACCGTCGATACTCCCCAGGAATGGCGATTCCAGGAGCAGGAGACACGCGAGCTGGTCGATACCCGATGGTGGGAGCAGTTTGGCGACCCTGTGCTCAATGATCTCATCGCGATCGGCCTTGCGGAAAACAAGGACGTAAAAATTGCCGCGGCGAGGATTGAGCAGTTCACCGGGCAATACATCACGACCCGGGCCGCACTCTTTCCACAGATCGATGCCGGCGCAAGCTTCGGCAGGCAACGTATCAGCGAAAAAGGGGCTGCTCCCCTGTCTTCATCCGTCGAGAACCCTGCCGACGCCTACCTTGCCCAGTTTGCGGCGAGCTGGGAAATCGACCTGTGGGGCAAGCTGCGCAGGGCCAAGGAGTCGGCCCGCGCCGATATCCTGAGCTCGCAAGAAGCAAGAAGGGGTGTCATACTTTCCCTGGTATCGTCCATTGCAACGGGCTATATCAATCTCCGTGACCTGGACAGACAGCTCGAGATCGCCCAGGCGACCGTCAGGAGCCGCGAGGAGTCCTATACTATCTTCAAGCTCCGTTTCACGGGGGGGATAGTCTCCGATTTGGAGCTGAGCCAGGTAAAGTCGCAATACGAAGAAGCCCTCGCCACGATTCCGGTTATCCGGAAATCAATTGCCCAGCAGGAGAACGCCCTGAGCGTCCTCCTCGGCCGCAACCCCGGCCCGATCCCCCGGGGCAAGACAATCGAAGATCTCGCACTTCCCCTGGTCCCTGCCGGACTGCCGTCCGATCTCCTGGCGCGACGGCCGGACATCCGCCAGGCGGAACAGAACCTGATCTCCGCCAATGCATTGATCGGTGTGGCCAAGGCGCAGTATTTTCCAAGCATTTCCCTCACCGGGCTATTCGGATGGTCAAGCACCGACATTTCCCGCCTGTTCATGGGACCGGCACAAACATGGAGCTATGCCGCACAGGTTGCTGCCCCCATTTTCAAGGGCGGCGCAATCTACGGGCAGGTCAAATCCGCGGAAGCCTACCAGAAACAGCTTCTGATAGTCTATCAGCAGACCATCCAGAACGCCTTCCGTGACGTGAACGATGCTCTGATAGACCGCAAGAGCACCATGGAGCAGCTGGAGATTCAGAACAAACAGGTGGAATCCCTTGGAATTTATGCCCGGACCGCACGGCTTCGGTACGAAAACGGATACACGAGCTATATCGAAGTGCTCGACGCCGAGCGCAGCCTGTTCAACGCCCAGCTTTCCCAGGCGCAGACCAAAGGGTTCCTGTTCCAATCAGTGATTAGTATCTACAAGTCCATGGGTGGTGGCTGGGTTGACAAGGCGGACAAAATAGCCTCCGGAACTGACTCATCCGAAAACGGCCATTCCGGGGCGAACAATCAATAATGCCCTAACAGGACAGCCATATTGGGTAACAATAAGAGGAAACAGATACGTCAGTGAACCCCTCGATGCCAGGCGAAGATATCGGATACGCTTGAGATCACCAAGGAATAGAAGCTGAGCATCGAGAAGGAGACCGACATCATCACCCAGCCCCTCAATCCGCAGGTGGTCTACGTCCCGGTGTGAAACCCCACGGTGGTTTACGGCACCTGGCCTACCCTGCCCATACGGTATGAGCAAAGAAAAACGCTACCGAAAGGAGTTTTCCATGAAAATTGACAGTAGGTTTTGGAGAATAATGGTTTCCGCGGCCGGCATTGTTGTCATGGCAACGTTATTGACCGTATTTTCAACGACCGGTGTCGCTGCCGCCCAGGATCCATACGTCTACCCGACACGGGGTCAGAGTAGTAACCAGGTTGAACAGGACAAGTATTCCTGCTACCAGTGGGCCAAGGGACAAACCGGTTTCGATCCCATGCAGACACCCACCGCTACCGCCCCTCCCCCCCCAACGCGAGGGGGTGCAGTCAGGGGAGCGGCAGGCGGAGCGGCATTGGGAGCAGCAGTAGGGGCAATTGCCGGTGATGCCGGAAAAGGTGCCGCCATCGGCGCCGCCTCCGGGGGGATCATCGGCGGCGTGCGGCGGCACAGGAGCAAAGTTGAGCAGAACCAGTACGCACAAGAACAGGCAGCCGGGTACGAACAGCGGCGTACTGAATACAACAGGGCCTGGGGCGCCTGCATGGAGGGAAAGGGCTACACTGTGAAATAACCGCACACCATGTATACAGCCTTGCGCACGCGGAGGAAATTATCATGACGAGATTATCAATCCTGTTGTTGGCACTTGGTATTGCAACAAGCACGTTTCAGGTGGCGTCGGCAGAGGAAAGCAGCCGTACCTGTGCATTGACAAAGGGTTTCGAGTGCTCAAGCATGAGCGGCTGCCAGGAATGGTCTATCCAAGAAATGGAACTTCCGCGATTCATACGCATAGACCTGAAGGCCGGAACCATTCAATCCCTTGACAAAAACATTACGCGGGTAACCCCCTTCAAGAACATGGACCACGTGGAAGACATGCTGGTCCTGCACGGCACTGAAAAACGCGGCTGGAGCATTGCCATAGGAGAAAAGACCGGCAACCTTACCCTGAGCGCATCCGGCGATGGAGAAAGCTTCGTTGTCTTCGGTTCGTGCATGAATCAATGATGCCTTAAGATTTCAGCTAGCAAGTCCCCAGGAAACAGGAGGGAGGGCCAATGAAAGGAATAAAGAGGTTTATGAAGATGGTAGCCGTCACACTGATCCTGCTACTTACTTTTCCTGCCGGATTGTTTGCCCAGGAACCGACTGGCAAGCAAGCTTTCAGCCAGGGGCAACTGGAGCAGATCCTTGCCCCCGTAGCACTCTATCCTGATGAGGTCCTGGCCCAGATCCTGATCGCGGCCACCTATCCCATCGAGGTGGTCCAGGCCGACCGCTGGGTAAAGCAAAACAGCGGCCTGAAGGGGAATGCACTGACCTCAGCACTGGAGCAGCAGCCGTGGGACCCGAGCGTGAAATCCCTGGTCAACTTTCCCCAGGTGCTCACCATGATGAGCGAAAAGCTCGACTGGACGCAAAACCTTGGCGACGCCTTCCTGGCACAGCAGGAGGATGTCATGAAATCGGTCCAGGTGCTTCGCAACAAAGCTAATGCATCGGGTAACCTCAAGACGACCAAAGAACAGAAAGTTATCGTCGAAAAGGAAACCATTATCATCCAGCCGGCGAATCCTCAAGTTGTCTACATCCCCACCTACAATCCGACAGTTGTCTACGGCACGTGGGCCTATCCGGCCTATCCGCCGGCTTACTACTATCCTCCCGGCTATGTAGCCACAACGGCCTTCTTTTCGTTTGCCGCCGGTGTGGCAGTAGCGGCAGCCTGGGGCTATGCCTGGGGCAACTGCAACTGGGGACATGGGGGACATTACAGCGTCAACTACAATATCAATCAAAACATCAATATCAACAGAAACATCAACCGCAATGCTTATGTGTCCCATTACCAGGGCGGCAGGGGAAGCGGCACCTGGCAGCACAACCCTTCGCACCGCGGAGGCGTTGCCTACAGTGACCGGGCCACTGCAACCAAGTATAACAGGGGAGCTTCTCCGAGCGCAGTTAAATCCCGGGAGAACTACCGTGGTCGGTCCGAAGCCGTGCAACGGGACCTGGGAAGAGGCGGAACAAGCCAGCGCTCCGGCGCAAGCCAGATGGACAGAAGCACGAGATCCGGCCAACGCGGCAGCGCAATCCAGATGGACAGAAGCATGGGATCCGGCCAACGCGGTGGTTCCGGTAAAACTTACGGGGGGATGAGCGCCTCTCAAAGAAGCAGCGGCAGGTCAAGCGCCTTCTCCGGAATGGATAGAGGTTCTTCTGCCAGGGATTTCAGCAGTCGCGGCAGTCAAAGCCGTCAAAGCATGTCCCGCAGCGGAGGAGGTGGATCCCGCGGTGGAGGGTTCAGTGGGGGTGGAGGGGGACGTCGCAGATAATGAGAACCGACCTTTCAGACAGTGAAACCCTCATAAGGTTTCTCACTGTACACACTTCAGAACCTTTAAGGAGGCATTATGAAACTCTCTTTGATACGAAAACAAGCCGGATCCCTTGGGTGGTTGCTGGCATTCATCCGACCGGCGCTCATTCTCGCGATGGTTTTACTGTCCATTCCTGTATCGGCTGCCACGACAAAACAAAAATCTTATGGGTCACCTGAAAAAGCGGTTCAAGCACTTATCGATTCCTTGAAAAAAGACGATATGGCTTCTCTCTCGGCCATTTTCGGACCAGACAGTGAGAAGTTGCTCTCTTCGGGAGACCCGGTTGACGATCAATCTAGTCGTGAGCGCTTTCTCGCCGCATACGAGGAGTCGCAGCGGCTGGATCGGGAGGGGAAGAAAAAGGCTGTTCTTGTTGTCGGCAAGAATGAGTGGCCGTTCCCCATCCCGCTTGTCTCGAAAAACAACCAGTGGCGCTTCGATACCAAAGCAGGGCTGGAGGAGATCCTGAACCGCAGGATCGGCAGGAACGAACTGTATACGATCCAGACCTGTCTGGCCATCATCGATGCCCAGCTGGAATATGCGATGAGCGACTATGACGGCAACGGTCTCCACGATTATGCCGCCAAATTCTTCAGCGACCCGGGCAAGAAGAACGGTCTTTACTGGCAGACAACCGAGAACGAGGCACCAAGCCCGCTTGGAGAACTGGTGGTCAAGGCCAAGGCCGGAGGATACACCGGTAAAAAGGGCACCGAAGGACCGACGCCCTATCATGGCTACTTTTACCGTATACTGACCGGCCAGGGGAAGAATGCGGCCGGGGGAGCGTACGACTACATGGTCAGGGACCACCTCCTGGGAGGAGTGGCAGTTGTTGCCTATCCTGCCCAGTATGGCTCTTCAGGGGTCATGTCCTTCATTGTGAATCATGACGGCGTCGTATACCAGAAAGATTTTGGTCGGAAGACTGCAGAACTTGTAAATAACATGAAGCTCTTCGATCCTGGCCCTGGCTGGACGAAAGTCGAAGTACACGAGAAGCAGTAGTAACTATCGCGATCAAATTCAGCGGGGCCTCGATTATGCCGAAGCCCCGCTGAAACCGTTTCAACAGTTCCTGACCATGTATTTCCGCCAACCTCGCCCACAGACAACCCAGCATTTATAAAGAAACCATTGCCGGCGATTGCTCCGATAATGGCGCCACCGGGGGCGCCGCCGGTCAATGTCCGCTGCCGGGTCAGGCTCATTCCCGCGCAGTCACCAAAGACAAAACTTATAATCATACGTGGAACTATAATAATTTTTCTTATGGTATCCACCCTTTACGCCTTCCCAGGCTAGGTTTATGTTTCCCAGGAGCGCAAAAGTACACATTGCACAGTCAGACAGGAGTTTAGGGCAGGCTTTCCTTCTCTGGTACCGAGCCTTCGTCAACCCATGCCTGAAGCAACGTATAGATGACCGCAAGTACGACCGGGCCGATGAACAGGCCGATAATTCCGAAGGCGACGAGCCCTCCGATAACCCCTGCAAAGATCAACAGAATCGGCAGATTGGCCCCCTTTTTTATCAAGAATGGTCGGATAAAATTGTCTATGGTGGTGGCAACAATCGAAAAGATAAGCAGGACGGTCCCCCACAGCGTTTGTCCCGACCAGTACATCCAGATGACCGATGGGGCCAGAATGAGTAGGGGACCAATCTGCGCGATGCAGAACATGAACATGATGCCGGTAAGAAGCGTGTAGGCCGGAACACCGGCGATGGCAAGGCCGGTCCCTCCGATAATTGTCTGGATCAGCGCTGTCAATACCACACCAAGGGCAACCCCGCGAACCGCTTTTGCTGCAAGCACCAGGGTATTTTCACCATTCACTCCGGCAAGTCGGCGGGCAAGAAGGAATGCGCCTCTGGAGGCCGTTTCTCCCTTCGCATACAGAATTGCGGCAATGATCACGGTAAGAAGGAAATGGAGGAACATCACGCCGACATTTCCTGCCTGGCTGATGAACCAGGAAACGATTTTTTTCGAAAGCGGGACGAGCCGTGCCGATATCTCCTGGGAACTGGCCGATGCAGCGTACCGCCATTTTTCGACAAGCCATGGTCCCGCACCAGGGATTTTTTCCAGCCATGGCGGTGGCTCGGTTATGGTCCGGTTGGAAAGTGACCTGATCCATTCCATGATTACATCTGACTTGTCAATAACTGATGTTACGGCGAACATGAGGGGTACTATGAGCAGCATCAGCAGGCCGAGAGACATCACCGTCACTGCGGCCCACCGTTTTCCACGCAGAAAAACCTGCACTTTCAGCATTGCCGGCCAAGTGGCCACAACAATGATAAGCGCCCAGACAAAGGGGGTCAGAAAGGGACGGATAGTCCAGAAGCCGGCTGCGATCAGCAGGCAGATGAATAGTACTTCCAGCGTTGTTCTGGTAATATCGTAAGGTTCCGTTCTGTTCGGAGTCACAATCGTTTTCCTCCTCGGTACGAATAATCAGGTGAACTTGAAACCGTCGCTCGAGCTCGGCAGCGCTACCTCTTGTGTGAGCCTCTCAGGATATTGAGCCGCTCACGCAGTTCGGGCAGTTCCTGCAGTTCGGGCAGCGGCCCGCCCGCCTTGGCAAGCCGGCGGGCATACCATGCCGACAGGGGTTTTGCGGAGAGGCCGTGGGTCAACACACTGAGCATAATTGTCCACGTGGCCGTCGAGACAAGTAGCTCGATGGGCCTGCCCGCTTCCCTCAGGGTCATGAAGGCCAGCAGGGTAAAAACAACCGAGGCCAGGCCACGCGGGCC
Source organism: Geobacteraceae bacterium (assembly GCA_028683555.1). Lineage (GTDB taxonomy): Bacteria > Desulfobacterota > Desulfuromonadia > Geobacterales > Geobacteraceae > RPRC01. The sequence continues at coordinate 7,116 of JAQUHN010000112.1, forward strand.
GAACCAGCCCATCAGGGCAATCGTGTCGCTGCGCAGGCCGGTCCTGCTCATGGCAAGCGCCACCGGAAGCATCCGCACTGCAGTCAGGCTGAGAACGGCGCAGGCAAATGGTCGCCAGTCGCCGGCATGGAATATCGCCTTTGGAACGGCCAGTCCGCCGAAGATTCCCCACACCAGCAGCGATAGCAGTGCACCGGCATTTTCGGTAAATTCCGCCGGCTCGGAGAAGCGGTTTCCCGTTGCCGCACTGAAGATGATCCCCCCGGAAAAGGCAGCGATAAAGCCGTTGCCGTCGATCATCAGTGAGCCGAAGAAGGCGGCCAGGGCCAAGCCGAAGATGGCGATCTGTTGCGAAATACCGGATGACCAGCCGCGGGCGGCGGTCTTGGTCAACAACCAGCCACCCCCTGCCCCCACCAATAAACCCGCCAGCAGGGCGAGGACGATTTCCAGCAATGCTTTCAGCAGCCAGCCGTCGTGCGCAGCATGCGCCTCGCTTGCGGTTGCCAAGGAGAGGAACAGCAGGACGAAAGGGGTGGCGATACCGTCGTTGAGACCGCTTTCCACGTTCAACGCGCGCCGGATGCGGACCGGTACCTTGGGGTCGTTGAAGATGGGAAGTCCAAGTGCCGCATCGGTCGGCGCCAGGATGATCGCCAGCAAGGCAGCAAAGGCAATTCCCTCGTTTGGCAGCAATCCGAAGAAGATAGCCGTTCCGAGAAGCATGGTGAGGGGCATGCCTACCCCCAGCAGTCGGGCGGGGAGACCCGGGTCGTGCCGGAGCTGCCGCAGGTCCAGTGTCGATGCGTCGGCAAACAGCAGCACTGCCAGGGTCACCTCGGTGAGGGTTTTCATCCCTTCTGCTTCGAACGAAATCGGCAGGAGGCCGGCACAGCCGGGGCCCAGCAGGAAACCGGCGGTCATGAAAATCATGGGCATGGTTATCGACCAGCGTCCCAGCTTCACCGCAAGGGTACCGTAAACAAATATCAGCAGCGCCACGATAGCCAGTCCGAGAAACATCAGGTTCGCCTCCAGTGGTTTAATCGATACGGGCCGGATTTGCGAGTAAGGGTTGATCGTGAAAGACCTTGATGCCAAGACGAATGTCCGGCAGGTCGAATCTCCTGCGGGACCAGACGTACCAACCCTCGATCACGCGACAACGTACAAGATCGATTTTGTAATCCGTGACCAGGTACCACCTTCCCGGTTCTGGTTTGTTTAGAAGAATTCCCGCAGACTTTCGTCTATCCCTTTCAGAGTCTCGTACCAGAAATCCCGTGCCGCCTCGACCCGGTTCCCGTCGAACTTTTCGAGCCAGATCGAAAGCTCCGGGTGTTGATCGTTCTCAATTTCCCTCTTCCGCTTCAGGAAGGTATGCAGATAGTCGATGTTGCGCTCCGATTCCCAGAAAATCGGGCTGTTGCGGCTGTTCAGACGGCTGGCCAGAACATCGATGGCACGCAGGAAGCGATCCTTGCAGTTGTGCAGGGAATCCATGACATCGGGGAGCAGTTCTTCCGCCCACCCCCGGTGGAAGCGGCAGACGCCCAGGTTGTCAAGGATGAGCTCCTTCTTCATGCGATCCGCACACATTCTTCCCAACGTCCTGGGGGGTATGAAGTCGTGGCTGTAAATCATATAGTACTTGCCCATTATCGCCATAGGGGCCAACACGCCGGAAACCCAGTACTGGTTGGGAACCATCCAGCCCCGCCTGCTGAAAGCTATATACACCATCCGGTCATGAAGCGCCGCTCCTTTGGCGAGGGAATGGAGCCGGTTCCATTTACGTATACCTTCCCGGAAATCGAGGATGCCGCGCCGCTCCAGGATAGCATCGATGAGCTCGCAGCCAAGCTCGGCGTTGTGCATGGAATCATTGATTATGTCGAAATCCGTGATATTCCACCGTGGTACTCTGGTAACCCCCAGTTCCTCCCGACTCAACAGCTTTTCGTCCAGGAGATCCATGAGCCAGGCCAGCACGCCCCCTCCGGAGATGGCATCGAACCCCATGGCATCGCAGTGGTGGTTGAGTTTTTCCGCTGCCCGCTGGTCGAAGATGCCGCACAGGGGTCCCATGGTCTGGTATGGCTCGTAGTCCTTCTTGTAGATACCGTTCATCTTCTTGCAGACGGCAACACACGGTTCGCCACAGGTGGCCTGCTGCCTGGCGGCAATGGTCTCGTCGTTGAACTGTTTGAGATAGTGGTCGACGATAAAGTTTTGATGCAGCTTTTTCCGCTCTTCCTCCGACCAGAAGATGGTGCGGTAGTTGAAGGCGAGGACCTTCGCCCCCACGGTGGCGTAGTTGACGCCAAAGGTACCGCCGGTTCCGACCTTTTCGTCGTAGCGGTACTTGCCGGTGGCCTCCAGGTCCTTCTGCGCCAGGCGCTGGTTATACTTGTTGCGGAACCACTCGTCGGCCACCCTGCTGTCCCGGAAATCCTCGTTTACCATGGTGCCGCCGTAGATGATCGCCACGATGCCGTGGTCCCGGACCATGGCGCTGCCGAATCCGCCGCGGCCGGCCCAGGTATCCACGTAGCTGATCTTGCCTTTGCTGATGGGGACCGACATGATCCCCCCCATGTCGCTGTGCAGGGCAGCCGGTCCGGTGACCAGGATGCGCGGGTCGTTCCGGTACCGTGAGCCGAACATCTCGTAGATCCGGTCCATGAGGGAATAAACTCCGGCTCGCCCCGTTTTCCAGACGGATTCCACATCAATCGGGACCACCTCCACCTGGATCTCCTCGCCATGGTCGCGGTTCAGATAGAGGACCGAGGGCGACGGAGCCTTACCCACCAGGCTGAGCATGTTGATCCCCAGGTTGTCGAACACCAGCCCCGCGCCGCCCATGGAACTGATGTAATACCCCTGCCAGCAGGGGGAAAAACCGGTCACTATCAGCCTATTCGAGCCCGGCAGGATGGATCCGGCAAAGATGCCGACGCCGAAATTGAGGCTCCGATACTCGGTGGTCAGGTGGATACCGAGATCCACCGGCCCGAAATAACGGTCGAAGCCGTACTTTCTCGTTTTGTAAAAACCGGTAGCCGGATCTACCAGAAGAACTTTTTGAAAAATGGTCATAACTCACCCCTGCCGGATTCATGATGTTCTGCGTCCGAACCCGACGGCATCACCCGCTCTATTGTCATTAATCGCCGGCATCGGGAGCCGGAGCCGCAAGGCGTTTTTTGCATAGCGCCGTCAGTCTCTCCGTCACCGGCGAAAAATAATGGTTGTGCGTCGATAGGCACTTCACCGGACAGATTTCGACACAAAGGTTGCAGATACAGCATTTCAGACGGTCGATAACCCATTCCTTGTTTTCCTTGCTGACAGTTAGTGCATAAGTAGGGCATCTCTTGCCGCACAGGCCGCAGAATATGCATTTCTCGATCTCGTTTTCTATCCGGCCACGGGTAATCGCCGTGTACACCCGCTTTCTCTTGGGGTACATGAGTGTTGCGGGTCCCTTGAGCAGATTCCTCGCTACCGTTTTTGCCATCACGAATATTCTCATCTGTTACGGTCCCCTACCTTTCTGTGCAACTGATGCATGGGTCCAGGGTAAGGATTATGTTCGGCACATCAGCGATCTCGGATCCCTTCAATATCTTGATCATTGCCGGAATATTGCTGAAGGTCGGCACCCTTACCCTGAAGCGCTGGAGATACCGTGAACCGTTCCCTTTTGCATAATGAATGACCTCTCCTCTGGGCTGCTCGATGCGGGACATATACTCGCCGTTCGGGGCACCCTTCACCTTGACCTCGATCGGCCCTTCGGGAATTTTTTCAATTGCCTCGCGTATCAGATCCATGGAGTGGAAATTTTCGCGAATCCGCACCAGGCAACGGGCATAACAGTCGCCGGCGGTTTCAACCATCGGCTGCACATCGAGATACTTGTACGCGGCATAACCGATTGCCCGCAGGTCCATGTCCAACCCGCTGGCCCGGGCCATGGGACCGACGCAGCCGAGCGTATAGGCATCCTCTTTGGATATGAATCCGACTCCCGACAGCCTGTGCTTCACCGAGTAATCATTGATAAAGACATTGCTCAGTTCTTCCAGTTCCGGCCGCAGGCGGGCCAACCGTTGTACGATTCCCGCCAGGGTGTCGGCATCGACATCCCTCCTGACTCCGCCAACTTTGCTGGCGCCCAGGATCACCCTTCCGCCGGTGGTCTCCTCGAAGATGTCGAGCACCGGTTCGCGCAGTCGCAGAGCCTGCATGAAGAGACTCTCGAAACCGAAGGCATCGGCTGCCACTCCCAGCCAGAAGATATGGCTGTGTATCCTGGAGAGTTCCGCCCATATGGTTCGCAGATAAAGGGCACGCTCAGGTACCTCGACAGCCATGATCTGTTCGACGGCCTGGCAGTACCCCATGCTGTGCATGAAGCTGCATAGTCCGCAGATCCGGTCGGCTACATGCACGAAGTCGACGTAATCCCTCTTCTCGACCAGGGATTCCAGCCCGCGATGGACATAGCTTATGGACGGTATGGCGTCGACAACTCTTTCGTCTTCCGTCACCAGATCGAAGTGGATCGGCTCGGGAAGCACCGGGTGCTGCGGTCCGAAGGGGATCAGATTCTTATGGGCCATGGTGTGTTGCTCCTTTATATGCAAACTTTCCCAGACTGGCCCCCTCCCTTGACGGGAGGGGGCTAGGGGGTGGGTGAAGCTTCAACCAGCGATAATCATGGTAACTTCAACCCCAGCCCGATCCTCCCCCGTCAAGGGGAAGGGAGTTTTTAACAACTCATTGTGACCTTATTACCAGACTCCCTACGGTTCGTTTATAGTAGAAGAAG
>JAQUHN010000113.1 GCA_028683555.1 Geobacteraceae bacterium
CAATACCCTGGATCTGGGCGAAGAAGACTTGGCCGCAATCCGGAGCCTGAATCTCGTTACCCTGATGCCGATCCTGCTGATCCGCAACGTGGATGAGGACCGGGTGGGGACCGTGATAGCCGAGGGCGAGAACGTCTTTTTGATATCCGCCCTCATCGAAAAGGAGATTATGGGCATCGAGGACCTGGAAGAGCGCACTGAGTACCTGCGGGCGCTCGGCCTCGAGTCGTCGGGCCTTGATCGGCTGAATGCCGCGGCATACGATGCCCTTGGACTCATGTCATTCTATACCATGGGCAAGGACGAGGTCCGCGCCTGGACCATCAGGAAGGGCGCTCTGGCCCCGGCTGCCGGCGGCAAGATCCACAGCGATATCGAGCGGGGATTCATCCGGGTCGAGGTCATCAAGTACGACGATCTGGTGGCGGCGGGGACCGAGTCGGCGGCCAAGGCGCAGGGCAAGGCGATGCTCAAGGGCAAGGATTATGTCATGGAGGACGGCGATATCTGTCACTTCCGATTCAATGTGTAACAAATCATGGTGGCGAGCCGCTGCCGTTTCGTGTCGGTAATAATGGTGAAAAGGGGCCGGGACGTTCCTCAGCCGGTTTCTCCATCTGTGGCAAGATTGTTTTCAGAAGCAATAATCCTCTCGTTGTTTAGACGAGAGGATTATTTTTTTGTCTGAAATGCTGAAATTTCTCAGGTTTTTTTCTGGGTGAAAACGGTCATGAGCTCGGTATTGCCGCCCGTCCTGGGGCTTCTGTTTATGGCTATGGCTTTCTCAAAGCTCTCCCTTGTCTTTGATGATTATTTCAGCGTACTCATGTCAATCACGTATCTGAACTTTACATCGCCGGCTAATACTTTCCGGTAGGCTTCATCCAGTTTCTGGATGGGAATGATTTCGACCCGCGGATAGATGTTGTTGGCAACGGAATAATCCAGCATTTGCTGCGTTTCCTGGATGCCGCCGATCTGTGAACCGAAAATCTTGCGACGGGCTTTCCAGATCATGGTGCCAATGTCGATGGTCGGAATGTTCTCTTTCGCCGGCAGCCCAAGGACGACCATTTCGCTGCCCATTTTCAGCATTCCCAGGTACATGGCCGGATCATTGGCCACAGAAGCTCAGAGTCCGGTCATCTTCTCCAGTTTTTCCGGACTGCGATAACGCTTTTCAGGCGCCGGGCTGTCACCTGTCTCGTGTGATAGCCCGGCGCGAATCATCTGGTCTTGCCAGCAACCCAGGACTCTGTTGCTGGTGGAAGCCTACTCCGGAAAGAATAATGGCAGGTAGACCAATCCTGTCGATTTATTGCCTAATACTACGAAATATTTAAATGTGGTTGTGACCAGGAGTTAGGTAAGATAGTATTCAAATAGACGAAATATCTGAAAAGCGAGGCAGTTATGCGGGATATTGAGGATGCTAGCTTGGACGTTGCGGTTGCACCTTTGCGGAACAGCATTGCCCGATGGACCGAACAAGGCTCGTTGTACGCAACCGGTGTCCCTGGCTTGTCACTTTTTCGACGGGATGAACCGACCGAGCTTGTGAGCGCCATCTACGAACCAAGCATTTGCATGGTGATACAGGGTGCTAAGCGCGTGCAACTTGGCGATGAAACGTATGTGTATGACGCGCACCATTATTTGGTCACCTCCGTGGATCTGCCCACATTTGTGCAAATAATCGAAGCAAGCAAGGAAAAGCCGTACCTGGGGCTTAAATTGAAACTTAATCAACGCGAGATTTTGCAACTGATGGTTGACAGTAATCTCCCCCAGTTGCGTGCGCAACAAACAAGCCGTGGCATGGCAACTAGCGAGGTAACCGTACCGCTGCTCGCTGCCTTTCAACGGCTGATCGACTTGCTTGATGACGAGAAGGACATTCCGATCCTTGCGCCGATCATTCAGCGGGAAATTATCTACCGGTTGCTTGTGGGGGATCAAGGTGCCCGTCTGCGCCAAATTGTGTCGTCGGGAAGTCAGAGTCAACAAATAGCGCAGGCAATCAAGTGGCTGAAGGATAACTTCACGCAGCCGCTGCGTATCGATGACCTTGCAGAACAGGCCCGCATGAGCACTTCGACGTTCCATCACCACTTCCGGTCTGTCACCGCTTTAAGTCCCTTGCAATATCAAAAGCATTTACGTTTGCATGAAGCAAGACGATTAATGTTGGCAGAGTCCCTGGATGCCGCAACTGCTGCGTTTCAAGTGGGTTACGAGAGTCCTTCGCAGTTCAGTCGTGAATATAATCGGTTGTTTGGGGCACCACCGTTACGGGATGTCACAAGTTTGCGTCAAATGGTTGCTCTTGAGAGCACCTGAAAACTGGACAGGATTTCGGCTTCGGTTGGTACGGTTCTACTAGATGAAAAAATTCCCTCAGGATTTTTAGCCTTGAGGGGATTTTCTGCTCATGAGAAAAGGTGTTGCCACACAGTAAGAACCCGGCTGGGAATTTTCCCTATGCGGCCTTGCGCCTGAAGGCCCGGCACTCCTGGTGCATTTCGTCCAGCAGGATCATGATTGTTTTTGAGAGGTCATTCAGTTGCGGGAAGAGCTGGTGTGCCAGGTCGGCATTTCCCGCATTGACGGCATCGACAATTTTGCGTGCTATGCTATGGAGTTGCTCATGGGGTGAATCGACAGCCTTGAAGCTTGCAAGCTGTCCGCAGCGCTGTTTTCCTTCGTTTTGGTACCATTTACCGAACCGACAGGTGCGGTGGGTCGAAAGAGATGTCCCGTCCATCCGCCGCTTCCCCCTAAGCACTGCTTCCACCGTATTTACAAATTCCTTGTGATCCGATTTCGCCAACTCCAGGATGAACAAATCACTGCCTTCGGTGATAAATTTGCGCGTGTCGAGCTGAAGCTTTTCTGCCAGCTGTACCAGGTTGTCTGCTGCCTCTGTGCTGGTCTTGGCAAGATCAGCTGATTCCTTGGTAACGGTGGTGATCTGGAGGATGTTGCCACTGATCTCGCTGGTGGTTGCCGTCTGTTGTTCCGCAGCGGTGGCTATCTGGCTTACCTGGAGATTCACCGTGTTGATTTGCTCGAGAATCTCTGCCAGCGCCTCTCCCGATTTGCCTGCTTCGGCGGTTCCTGTCTCCACTTCGCGGACCCCTTCCTCCATAGTGATGACAGCACCGCGTGTCTCTTGCTGGATAGACTTGATCATTTCGCTGATTACCCTGGTAGCCCGCGTTGTCCGCTCCGCCAGTGCCCTGACCTCGTCGGCAACCACGGCAAAACCGCGACCCTGCTCTCCGGCGCGGGCTGCCTCGATAGCAGCATTCAGAGCCAGCAGGTTGGTCTGGTCGGCGATGTCTTCAATTGTGCCGACTATGGCCCCTATCTGGTCACTCCTGCTGCCGAGGCCTTCTACGGTTGTTGCCGAATCTTTCACTTTTGCTGCGATTCGGTGCATGATTTCGACAGTTCTTTCGATGACTATCGCCCCACTTGCTGCCGTGCTGTTGGCGATTTGAGAGCTTTCCGCTGCCATGGCGCAATTTTTCGCAATTTCGGTGGAGGTTGCGGCCATCTCTTCTCCGGCTGTTGCAACGGTTCCCGCCTGCCCAGCTACTTCATCTGCATCTGCTGTCATGGTTTCAGCACTGAACAGCAATTCCTTGGATTTTGCCGTCAAGGAAAGGACCGCGTCTTGGATGGACTTGATCATTTCTTCCATGCTGCCCATCATTTCGTTGAAATTATTTCCCATGATACTCAGTTCGTCGTCCCCGGTTACGGTGATCCGTGTTGTCAGGTCCTTCTGTGCCACTTGGGATAATGCTGCGGAGAAGAGATTCATGCGACGGGCAATCCGGCGAGCTATGAGGATTCCCAAGAATGCCGCGAGGATGCCGATGATGGTGCATACTGCAATCTGCAGCAGAAGATACCTATTGGTCAGTGCTGCAAGGGCGGCTTGCTTGGCGTCGTAACTTTTTCGGGCAACCTGCTCCAGTTTTCCCAATACATTTTCCAGGGGTCTGTCGATACCCTTGGCGAGGCCGGCATCCAGTTCTGTCACATTGTTGCTGGCTGCGCGTGCCGCCACGAGGTTGGTCAGTGAGGGACGGTAACTTTCGAGTTTGGCCCGGGCTTCCGAGAGAATTTGTCTTTCATCTTCCGAAATGCCGGTTTTTTCGAAACTGTCAAGCGATTCCGCGATTGTTGCGGTGTGCTCCCGGAAAAGGGTTACTTGTTTGACATCTTTGCGTATCAGGTAGTTTTTGTAAGCGCGGACTGCTTCAGACAGTGAGAGCCTGCCCTGCAGGGCAAGGTTTATCTTGGCGCCATCCAAGTTGACCATTTGTTCGGTGGCCTGCCGTTGATGGTTTGTGCTGTACAGGGAAATCGCTGTAACCAGCACCAAGCCGAAGAGTGCCAGAAAAACTATCGCATGCAATTTTGTTGTGATGCTGACGCGCATGATTGACCTCGACTCTTTGGTGGTATGTATAAGTATTAATAGTTTTTATCGGATTTGCTTTTGGTAACTTTAGGAAAAGTACACGAATAAAATGTTATTTTTGGCTCATGTGGAAAATGCATTGGGTTGATCGGAAATATATAACTATTTGTAACGATAAACCTAGGAGTTTGCCGGAAGTCGCATGCGGTTAGTTCTGCAGAATAGGAGAATTTGACCTTAAATCATGGTGTTTGAAGACGTGTTTTCGCAGGGGTGGCCTGCCAGATTGGACACATTACTGTGGCTGGAAAGAGGAGCGGGGCGGGAAAAAAGCGATGGGTCAGAGCAGTATGGTGTCCGGTCCGGTGCTATACAATTCTTTCAGTTCCCGGATGATTTTGCTTTGCTGGGCAAAAATGAATTGGGAAATATGTCGTTCGCTTTTTTTGTCAACCTCCAGTTCGATGATGAACTTGGTGGAAGAGTCACCCTGGTTCACCTTGATCAGTTTGCCGGAAAGATCGAGTCTGGTCGAGGAGAGCGCAATGCTGACCATGCCCTTGCTGTTTTCTTCAAGGGTGATTCCCTTTGGGGCGTTGATAGAAAGGCCGCTGAACGAAATGTCTTCGATAAGGCCATGTACCAGGCGGTTGTTGTAGCGAAAGGTCGCGTCGTATTTTTCCGAGACTCGAACCCGAACGCAGACCCTCCGCTCCGCGGTGATAATGACATAGTGAAAATTTGCCAGTATGGCGCTTCCGGAGTTTTTACGGATTTTCAGGACCTTGGCGATGACATCGTGGGGCAGGCTTTCGCATTTGATGAAAACTTCTTTCTCGATCATCATTGCCGCCGCCTGGAGTTCATGGACATGGATTTCCACGACACCGTTGTCGTTCTGCTTCAGCGAGGCGTCGAAAGAAACCGGCAATTCCTTGTAGTAATTGAGAAGTTTGATGTCGTTCCTGGCTGTCGAGAGGGCTTCGAGTATTGAATCCTCGTCTTTTCTGATGTCGTCAACAGTTATCAGTTGAAAGTGTTTTTGCATGGCTGGATCCGAAAAAAAGCAGTTTGGGGTGGTGTTCGGGTTGATGGTGCAGTGCAATTGCTTACCCGACAGAATTTCGAGCGATTATACACACATTGCCATGGCCAAACAATGAAATACGTTTGCTGTCATCCATGAAAATTGTCTCCGAAATGGTGTCGCCTGTTGAATAAGATGATTTGGAAGTACCTGCGGCGTTTTTGGGCGGTGTGTTGAGCAAGAAGGTTGCAATGATAGTATATTTGACCTGCGACAGGACGTGAACGGCAACCGTTTTATCGTTGTTTGCTCCGGAGGGGTGGCTCGTTGGGCGAGCAGCGGTTTGCTGAACTGCCCCGTTGCCAGCAAAAGCGGTGCTTTGTTCTGTCCGGCGAGGTTGTGTGAAAAAACTAATACATGAAGTTGTTTTGCAGCGTTGTTTTATGGGGTAAAATTCATACTGTTGCCGGGCGATTCCAGGCGTTGTCAGGTAAAGGTTTTCATCATGATTCGATTTCGCCGAAGCTAGTACTTTGTCAGCCGGTATACAAGGAAAAGCTGCTATGAAGACACATTTTGCCACCCCGGAAAGATCAAGTGATGCTCAATTGCAGCAAGAGATCCGTTTTATCAATGGCAATACCTTTGTTAACGGTTTGCTGCACTCCGTTAGCGGGTTGTTGGCCGTCTTGAACGAACACCGGCAGATCCTTGCCCTGAACGAATCGCTGCTCGAGTTGCTGGCGGTGGGCGGGGATGCGCATGCGATCCTCGGACTTCGCCTCGGCGAAGCGATCCAGTGCATCCATTCCTGTGAAATGCCGGGCGGCTGCGGAACCTCGGAATTCTGTGCTACCTGCGGAGCGGCCATTGCCCTTGTTACAGGTCTGGCAACCGGTAATCCGGTTGAAAAAAGCTGTGCCATCACGGTTGACCGGAATGGCAAGCTGCAAGACCTCTTCTTCCGCGTGCGATGTGTCCCGGTAACTTATGTAGAGAGAAATCTGTTGTTGCTGTTTATCCAGGATATCACCTACCAGCAGAAGCTTGCCTCCCTGGAGAGGTTGTTTTTTCATGACCTGAACGGCCTGGTTCAAGGGATCGTATGGGCAAGCGATATGGCCTGCAAGAAGGCTCCGGGTGAGGTGGGCGATCTTTGCCAGATCCTGCACCGCTTGTCGCAGCGGCTGGCCGGCGAAGTGGCGATGCAGCAACGCCTGCTCCAGAGCAAATCAGATTCCTACCAGCTGTCGCTTTCGGTGCTTTCGCTGAAGCAGGTTTTCGCCGACTGCAGAGATATTTTCGCCAATCATCCCGCAGCACGAAACAAGCTGCTGCGCCTCCCGGCCGATATCCCGGACCTGTCGATCAGGACTGATGCTTCCCTGCTGCTTCGTGTCCTCACAAACATGATAGTCAACGCATTTGAAGCTTCCGAAGAGGGGGACGAGGTGCGGGTGTCGGTTGAGCTTGCAAACCTCCATGTGGTGTTTTCGGTCTGGAACAGGCAGCCGGTACCGGAAGATTGCGCAAAAAGGATCTTTCAGCGCAACTTCAGTACTAAGCCGGAGATGGGGCGCGGCCTCGGCACCTACTCCATGAAACTGTTTGGTGAGGAAGTACTCGGTGGTAGTGTGTCCTTTACCACGTCGGAACAGGACGGTACCCTGTTCATCTTCAGATTGCCCCTCGGATAGCGTCAAACGGCGGGAGAAAGAGCATCGCGGGCCGTTTCAACCAGGCAATCGAACACCTCTTCCCGGGTCGCGATGAAGCGCGGCAGTTCGTTGTTGATGATGTCTTCCAGCAGGTGGAGGATCCGGCCATCATCTGTGCCAAGCGTAGTCATCACTGCGGAGAGCATGGGCAGTAAATCGTAAAGGTCGTCCCGGTTGAAGGGTGACGGGTCCGGCTTGCCGCAAAACTTCGGAAGGTCGCGGTTTGCCGTGTCGCGGGGATATTTGTATTTGAGATCGGAGGCTTTGACGATAATTTCCATGACATTTCTCCTGTAAGGATTTCTGTGAACAGGCAGCGCTTGAAGGGCCGTTAAGTTGCCTGTTTTCCATTGGAGAAGCACGTGGCGTGCCAAGGAGTCAAAGTGGCGTCTGGCGGGGGGAGCGCTATCCGGGCGCAGCGGTGAGAGTATGACGGTGCCTGTGATTTAAGCACGCTGGGGTTGCAGCGTGCAATCGGAGGTGGTCGCTTGGAGCGGGTCCCGTGTCGAAGACCGGGACCCGCTCAGCTCGACGCGAAACCGAGCATTTCACGGTAATAGCCGTCATGCCGTGGCGCGGAAATGATTTTGCGGATGATGCCGTCAACCCGGGTCCGGGCCAGGTAGTGCTGGTAGAGATAGCCGGAGATGCGGGCATCGCCGATGACGATGTAACCGTTGATCATGCCGTCAACCAGGTAGACCCTACGCCAGACATTGTCCCGCTGCCAGGTAACCGCCTCGCCGGTGAAACTTCCTGCCGAGATGACCGGAAAATCGATATGCTTCCGCAGCACGGTGGTGTTGTAGGAACCGCCGTAGCTGCCGTCGCCGTGGAGCAGGTGCCGGGCCGCACTGCGGGCCTGCCGCATGGCGTTGGGGTAGTTTGCGTAGATGCCTGGTTCGCCGTTGACGGCGTGCCGGGTTACTGCAACATCTCCCGCAGTGTAAATGCAGGGGTCGGCAAGCATCTGCTCATTGACGATGACACCCTGGTCGTCGCCCCACAGGGGAGCTGAATTGGGTGTCACGCCAACGGACAGGATCAGCAGTGGGGTGGTGATCTCCTGGCCGTTCGACAGGCGCACTGACGTGAGTTGGCCGTTGGTGTGGCTGATCTTTTCGACTGTGGTCAGCAGCCGGATGTCCATGCCGGTTTTCTCGGCCAGTCTGCCGGTGGCGAACTGGCCGCCCTCTTCGTCGGTCATCTGGGAAAGGAGGCGGGTGTTACGGTGCACCAGCGAGACGTGGAGACCGCGCGCTTTCAATGCCAGGGCCGCATCGACCCCGATGAAACCGCCACCGAAGACCACGGCGCTGGTAACGTGCTGCTCGGTGATGTAGCGGTCGATGGCAACCATGTCGGTGAGATTCTTGAAGCCGAAAACGCCGTGAGTGGCGAGCCATTCGGGGCGCGGGTAGCGGCTGTGGGAGCCGGTGGCGAAGAACAGGTGGTCATAGCTTTCGGACTTGCCGTCTGCGGCATGGATTATGCGCCGCTCCGGGTCCACCTCCATCACCGGTTCGCCGAGCCGGGCCGTGACACGGTATTTTTCGTAGAAATCCTTCCCTTTCCAGAACACCGTATCCAGCGGTTCTCCGGCGAGAAAGAACGGAATCACGCATGGCGAATAGGGTGGATAATCCTCGTCGCCGTACATGACGATTTCGCCATCGAATCCCTCCAGTCTGAGCTGTTCGACGAATTCCGCCGCCGCCATTCCTGTTCCGGCTGTTACGATTTTCATTCTTCACTCCCGCGTCGCCGGGCGAATTCTTTCCTGCGCAGTTCCCGGTACAGTTCCACCAGCGGTGGCACGCCCCCTTCGCCGAGCAGGTAGGTTCTCAATGTCTTGGCCGCCCGACTGTTTCTGGTGGCATCGTATTCGGCGTACACCAACGCTCCCGAGTGACATGCCTCGACGCAGGCGGGGCTGCCGCCGCTTTTCGTCCGCTCGATGCACAGGTCGCACTTGTGGGCAACGTCCCTGCCGAACGGGGCGCGATGGGTGGCCTTGAAAGAGATGGCGTCAAAGCTGCAGACCATGGCGCACATTGCGCATGCCTTGCAGCGGGTCGGATCGATGAAAATGGCGCCGGTTTCGCTGTCCCGGCCAAGTGCTCCCGAGGGGCAGGCGTTGAGGCAGTCCGCCGGGTCGCAGTGGCGGCAGGCGAGCGGGAAGGCCTCGTGCTCGATACCGAGAACGTGCACGTTTATTTCCGTTTTACGGTCTCCCAGCGAGCCGACCAGGGTGCCGGAGGGATGGTGGCGGACGGCGCAGGCCGTTTCGCAGGCCTTGCATGCCAGGCACTTTTTGTAGTCAACGAATATTCTTTTCATGGAAGTAGCTCCGTTTCTCATGCCGCGGGGGCGGAACAGCTGCAGTGGGGGCTAGCGAGTCTCGATGCCAGTGACTCGACGGCTGCGGCGTAGCTGCTTTCCGGGTTTGTCATGATTCTCGTTACCTCGGGTTCCAGGTCAAGCAGCAGCGGTTCGGCCGGCAGCAGGTAATGGGAATCAAAACGTTCCGCAAGCGGTTTTCCGGTCTCTTTTTCAAAGCGGGCAAGTTTGCCGGCGGTCACGTCGGTGGCTCGGTTCACCACCAGGGATACGTTCGGTATCCCGATCTGGCGGGCGAGGTCGGCCGAATGGCAGGCAACGGTGAGGGCGTTGAAGGTGTCATCGGCAACGATCAGGCAATGGCTGAACCCCCGCGAAAGTGCGCGGCCGAAGTGCTCGACGCCCGCCTGGGTATCGAGCAGGATGCCCTCATTTGGGCGCAGTGCCAGGTGGCGGATGGTCGAATCGAGCAGCACGTTTTCCGCGCACAGGCAGCCTCCGCCAGCCTGTTTTACCGTTCCCATGACCAGCAGGTTCAGATTGTCCGCCACCTTCATGCCGAACCGTTCCACCACGTCATCCACGTCCGGATTAAGCTTGAACATGGAACCCCAGCTGTTTTTCTTCGGATTGATGCCGGTCTTTTCTTCGATATAGTCGCTGTTCAGATTGAGCGGCACGATTTTCGCCGCCCGCTCCATTCCAAGGCCGAGGGCATAGGGAAGATTCATCTGCGGATCTTCGTCCACTGCCAGGACGTTGATGCCGTCCCTGGCCAGAACCGTGGCAAGGCAGGAGGTGAGGGTGGTTTTGCCGACCCCGCCCTTGCCGGTAATTACAACGCGAAAGCTTTTTCTGTCAGTACACATGGATGTTTCCTTGTTTGAAGGGGTCGCAACAGCGAACCGCGTGTCATGGCAAAGGAATTCCCTTGCTTCGGGAAATTTCCGGTGGGGGCTGACCCGGAAATTACTCGTTATCCAGCCCGAGTGCCTTGCGCCGCTCGAAAATTATCTGTTCCATCTGGTCGGCGGTGGCGACCGGGTCTTCCTCAACGAAGAACCAGCCTCCCAAGACGCCCTTAACGTCCTGGGTGAGGATTTTCGTTACCTCGGGGCCACCGAGAATTGGCGGCAGCGGCCAGAGATGCACCGGAATACCGGAGGTGATGAAATAGGTGCCGATGGCAACGGCCTTTTCCGTGGTCCACTCCGGGGCCGAGCCGACCAGCGGCAGATCGGAGATGTCGACGCCGAGGTGGTCGGCGATGCCGCCTGCCAGGTTAAGCATGCGGGAACAGTCGACGCAGGAACCCATATGGAGGACCGGCGGAATGCCCAGTTGTTTGCAGACGGCCTTGAGCCCGGGGCCGGCCAGTTCCTGGGCGGAAGGTCCATCAGGCCCGCCTTAGCGGCTGCCACGGCCCAACAGCCGGTGCCGAGAACCAGAATGTCGCGCTTGATGAGCTCGGTTGTCAGGGTTTTATGGAAGTAATCTTGCTGCACCTTGACATTGTTACAGCCAACGATTCCGGCCACACCCTTGATCGTGCCGTTCACGATCAGGCCAATAAGCGGCTGGGGGGTTCCGCCCAGTGCCTGGAGAATCTCTTCCACGGTGAAGCCGACCATGGCGCTCGCCGTGTGGCGGGGAATGTACACCTTGGCCTTGTTCCGGGTCGGGAAGGCTTCGATAGCTGTTTTGATGATTTTTGTAGCAATGTCGTTCGCATGGTGTTCGTCGAACTGGATGTGGGTGGCTCCCGGGATCTTTGCCTGCTCGCTGGTGGTGATGAAGCGGGTATGGTAGCAGGAACAGAGATCGGCCAGGGCCGGAAAGATGCACTGCACGTCCACCACCATCGCATCCACGGCGCCGGTCATGATCACCAGTTCGCTGTGGCCTTCATTTCCGGCAATGCCAACACCCTGTCGCAGCAGAACTTCGTTGCCGGTGCAGCAGAGACCCACAACATTGATGCGTTTTGCGCCTGCCTGTTCGGCAAGACGTTTCATTTCCGGAAGCTGCGCCATCTCCACCACCTTGGCGGAAAGGACCGGTTCATGTCCGTGGATTACCAGGTTGACGCTCTCTTCTTCCAGTACTCCCAGGTTGGCCTGTATCTGTCGGATCTTTGGTGTTCCCAGCAGGATATCCTGGAGTTCCGTGGCAATCATCGAACCTCCCCAGCCATCGGAAAGGGAGCAGCGTGCCGACTGAACCACCAGCGAGAGGGGGTCGGAGTCACAGCCGAAATGTGTGCGGTGAAGAATGTCGACTGCCTCGCGGTCGATGCCGCGGGGCAGGAGGCCCATTTTTGCGCCGGTGGCCTCGTAGAGGGATTCCTCAATTCCTTTCAGCCGTTCAAAGCGCTTTTTCGGCAGGTATTTTTCCGCGAAGATG
>JAQUHN010000009.1 GCA_028683555.1 Geobacteraceae bacterium
AAAATATGTAACCTGAGGAGGATTCTCCTGCGGGCCCCTCAAGAGCTTGGCGCACTTCACTGGTAACCTCACCCCCCACAACGACAAGGTAGAGCTTTATGCCCAGCTGTTTGACCAGACCTATCACGTTGACAAAGTTGAGGAGCCCCATCTCAATATCTTCGGTGCTTTTGTTCGCTTCGATGCGGCCATCGGTAAAGAGAACTATAGCCATCCCCTGGCCGAAGTTGATGTTTTTCAATTCAGGGGGAATAGTGATAGTTGAAACGCTTTCTCCCATCAGCGAATAGCGCAAATCATTCATCTGATCGTATGATGGCTGATTTTCCTCGGGGAGAAACATGAAATAGACGCACACCGCGAGCCAGGCGGCATAGGAAGCATTGGTTTCACCACCCACGGTCAGCTCTCGAAAAATAAAGGAATCGCCTTTTCTGTTCAGCAGTTCCAGCTTTTTTTTAAGAATTTCCTTGTCAAAGGAGGGTGGGGCTATGAGCTGCGCTATGTTTGAAAAAGCGATAATGCCAATCAGATCATCTTTTCTGCGCATATCAATAAAAGCGGACGCTCCCTCTAGGGCAACATCTCCGAGCGTTACGCTGCCGGTCTCATCAATGGTTCTCCCCATGGAACCGGAGAGATCCTGGACCAACATTATCCACTTGGATTCGGGATATGTTTTCTGCCAGTAGCTTGAATACTGAACATTTGCCACGGCAAAGACAATGAGAACCATGGCGGCACCGGCGAGGAGATCGGCGCCGTATGTCTTTATCGGTCCGGGGCGCAGTTCGGGGCCGAGTGCCGAAACCCAGGAAAAACCTGTTCTGACGGCATGTTTTCTTCCGGCAAAGAGTACTGCCGGTAGTATCGGCAAGAGCAGCAGTGCCCATGGATACTGGATGCTCATGGGTGGTTACCCCTGCGCCGCATTATGGCCTGTTAGAAGGTCGACAAGTTTCAAGATTTCATGCTGCAGCCCGTCAATGTCCTGATAATGCTCCGACTCAAGGGCGACGCAGGTATCGATGGCGTTTAAGATACTGCTCAATGAGTCGATGCCTTCCCCGGGAATGTGCGCTGCGATGGTTTCCATAAACTGTTTGCCGCTTCCCCCCTTGTATCTCCGGTCAATTTCGTAGAGGCCCAGCAGGAATTCGCGCAACAGGGAGCCGACCTCGCCCAGGTAGCTCCAGTGGGGAACCGTCGGCGTAGCTTGCAGCAATGCGCGCAGCTGTATGGCCAACTGACCATTCATTTTCCGTTTCTTGAGCCGGTCCCGCTCGATGGTGGACTTGCGGCGCAGAAAGAGCATCCCTGCGAAACACGGAACAAGTCCGGCAAAACAGATCATGGCCAGCCAGCGATGACGCACGGATTGCTGGTGCAGCACAGCGAGGCGAAAATCGGGAGAAACGGGATCGGTTGGGACGATAAGCCGGTTTTGCGATTGGTCTTCGGGTATTATCGAGGACACCTTGAACAAGACCGGATTTGTTTCAATTGAGCGTACGGAGCTGTCGGTGCTGTTGGTGCATGACGGGCATGAATAACTGATCTTGATGGACGGAACGGTAAATTCCCCGGGGGCGTAGAATCGTATCCGGCCGCTGATGACAATGGGGCTCTTGGTGACTGCTTTAGCATAGTCGTAAGGGTCGAAAATGCAGTCGAAGAGCTCCTTCTGAAGTTCCGGCGGTCGCAGGTTCAGCGTGGCAATGGAGCTCGGATCGATGCTAACCCGATCGGAGAAGATAATAGCGAGGGTGAAAGGGATGCTGTCGCCGATATTTCCCCCGTTCATGAAAAGAGACAACTTGGCCCTGATCGATGGTTTGATTTCAATCAGGTCCGGTTTCACCCGGAGCACTCGGATGTCTTCTGCCAGCAGGTTGAGCGCTCTGAAAAAGGGTGTTGCCGCAACATCGACAAGATAGCGGTTTTCTTTGTCAGCTTCTTCATCGAGTTTTGCGTGGGCGGCGCTGAGCAGGGCCTCTCGCTGTGCCAGGGGCGTAGCTGTCTTCCAATCCATTTCAAATGCATTGAAAAATGCAAAGGTCTTATTGTCCAGGACCAGGGTCGGGTGGACGTATTTAACGGTTTTATCCTGGCTTATCTGATTGATGAGCTGGCTTACATCCTCCAGCTTCAGGCTGTCACGCATCCAGAAAAAACAGGCGTCTTCGGCAATGTTGGGGTCATAGAGGTAGTCGACGAGGCGGTCATGAGACTTTATGATAGCTTTGGCCTTGTTCCGGATACTATCGTCACTGGTGTCACTGGTTACTTCAAAATCATCTTCATTGGAGATGTCCTGCGGCTCAAAGACCACGGTGAGCCAATGCCTGCCGATTTCCGGTACCACTTTGGTCCCGTCACGATAAAACCATACGGAGTCAAAAGAAAAAGCAGCTTCCGTGGCCACCGCTGCAGAAACGGTATCTGCCTGGATGGCAACAAGCAGCATGATGATGGTAAAGTACTTTTTGAAGCCGTGATTCATAGTATGCCTACCTGTGTCTAATAGCTTGAAGGAGGTCTTTTCATAAACGAATTGATTTTCTGTGCGAAATCATCGGCCGGGCTGATGGTTAGAAGATCGATACCCGCGTGGGTCAGCCGGTTTCTGGTGGCTGTGCGCAGCCGGGTCATGGTGTTGTTGTACTCCTTCCATTTGCCGAGATCGAGCGCCACCGTGGTGCCGCTCTCGTAGTCATAGAGCGGCACGATGCCTTTTGCCTGAGGTGGCAGTTCGATTTCGCATTCTTCGAGTACCTGGATAGCTTTTACCTCATGTTTATTGGTCCCGTGTGCCGTGTGGTGAAAGCTGCAGCTGAAATCCAGCGGATACATGAAATCGGAGAGTATGAAGGTCAGACTTTCCGGGACCTCATTCATCAGCTCGGTCAGGGCGACGCCCAGGTGTGTCGCACGGCCGGCAACCGGTTCGGCATGGGCAAGGGCATACAGAATCTCCATGAAATGCGATCTGCCCATGCGCGGCGGAATATATTCGACAATATCGTCGGCGAAAAGGATCAGGCCGCAGCCGTCATTGCTCAGTATGGCGCTGTAAGCCAGTGACACGGCGATGTGCGCCTGGAGCAGTTCCTTCCTGCCAAAATGCACCGATCTGCTGATGTCGTACAGGAGCATGACGTTGAAATAGCTCTCGGCAAGAAACTCCCGGACATAGTATTTTCCGGTTTTTGCCTTTGCTTTCCAGTCGATGTTCTTGAACGGATCGGTCGGCTCAAGCTCCCGGAGCGCCCAGAACTCGTACCCCAACCCCTTGAAAATGCTTTCCCAATCGCCGGGGAACGGTGAATGCACCCGGTGATTGATAAATATTTCCAGCAGTTCTTTTTTGGAAAGCAGGCTTTTTTCCGACTTTGCCATGGACATTAATACGGCTCGATTATTCTCAGAATTTCCTCGACGAGCATGTCGGTGCTGATCTGCTGCGACAGCGCAGTGCTGTTGAGCAGTATGCGATGCCTGAGCACATGCCCGGCACAGGTCGCTACATCGTCAAAATTGACAAAGTTCCGGTACTGGCTGAACGCAAATGATTTTGCCAGCGCCAGAAGCGATTCGGAAGCCCGGGGCGATGCCCCGAGCCTGATGTACTGATGCAGATCCGCTTGCAGCCTTTGTGCGGCATAGGTGTCGCGGGGCCGTGTGGCAATACAGATATTCAATATGTAGTTCATTATTGCCTGGCTTACCCGTACTTGATCATGGATGAGCTGTTGGATGGCCGTTATGTCATCGAGCGAAAGAACTGTTTTTATTTCCGCTTTGAGTTGGTCAAAGTTGGTGTTTTTTCTCACTATCAGTTCAAATTCCTCATCCTTTTGCGGGTAGCCGACGTCATATTTCACCATGAAACGGTCAACCTGGGATTCCGCTAACGGATAGGTGCCAATCTGCTCGATGGGGTTCTGCGTAGCAAGCACCATGAACGGATGCGGGATATCGTAGCGCATGCATTCAACCGTTACTTCCTTTTCCTGCATCGCCTGCAGCAGGGCAGATTGAACTTTCGGCGACGCCCGGTTTATCTCGTCAGCAAGGAAAATATTGCAGAAGATTGGGCCGAAATAAAATTCAAATTTCCTCACCTGCTCATTCCACACCATGGTGCCGGTAATGTCGCTCGGCATCTTGTCGGGGGTGAACTGGAAGCGGTTGAAATTGCCGCCGATCACATTTGCAAATGTCTCTACCGCAAGGCTTTTTGCCAGCCCGGGTACTCCCTCCAGCAGTATATGCCCCTTGGAGAGAAAGGTGAGAATCATCAGGTTGATCATTTCTTCCTGGCCGATCACTACTTTCGCAATTTCAGCCTTTAACTGCTGAATTTTGTCAGCATACTGGTCAAAAAGTCCTTTTGTGGTGCCGTCGGCTGCAATGCTGTCCTGCATAGATATTCCCTTCACATATATTCAAACTGTTTTCGGTGTTTGATAATCAGATAGAGGAAAAACGGTCCGCCGAGCATTGACGTAATAATGCCTACCTTTAGATCAACTTCCACGATAAGCCGGACAAAAAGATCTGCGTAGATAATAAAAACGGCGGCAAGCAGTCCGGAAAAAAATATCAACTTCCGGTTATCCGGCCCGACAAGGCTGCGCATAATATGCGGTGCCACCAGCCCGACAAAGCCGATCACACCCGAGACGGCAATGGCGCCGCCGGTTTCAATGGAAGAAAAGAGCAGGAGCCAATTACGGGCACGCTTTATGTTGACCCCAAGGTTTGCCGCGGTGTCTTCTCCGAGCATGAGAAGATTTAAGTCCTTGGCAAAAAACAGGGCTCCCAGCAGCGCGATACAGGTGGTCGGAAAGACGATCGAGACATGCTCCCAGGAGCGGTTATTCAGGTCTCCCATCAGCCAGTTCACGATTACCCGCCCGACGTCGAACTCCCTGGTGCTCAGGGTGATGATAAAGGATGTCAGCGCGCCAAGTATCAGATTGAGGGCAATGCCTGCAAGCAGCAGCGTTGATATGGAAGTCCGCCCCCGTGAGGTTGCAATGGCAAAAACCATGACCAGCGTCAGAATGGAAAAAATGATGGCTGCACACGGCAGCGCGACCAGCGAACCTGATGTCAGGCCCAAGTAAATGGCAAGCACGGCGCCCAGCGCGGCTCCCGAATCAATGCCCATTACACCGGGGCTGGCCATCGGGTTCTTGAATATGCCCTGCATGATCGTACCTGCTCCGCCGAGGGCAAAGCCTACCAGAAGCGCAACCAGAAAGCGCGGCAGCCGGCCATCCCAGACAATGGTGGCTTCAACGTCATTGATGGTGCCGGCATAGAGCCCCAATTTCGAGACAATAATACGGAAAACATGCGAAACGGAAATCGGCCAAGAGCCTGATGACAACGCCAGAAAAGCACCCGTAATGATCAGGGCTACCAACGCTGAAAATATATACCAGTCCTTTTTAATCATATGGGTCTGCGGGGCTGCCGGTAAATGATGCCGGCGAGAAAATCCGCGCTCACGAGCATGTACTGGGATTCAACTCTCAGATACGCACTGGGAACATTATAAACGGAGCCGCTTTTAATGGCTTGGGCGTAGGACAGGACCCGGTTTGACAGCAGCAGCTCTTTAAGCTTGCTGCGCGCGGGAACAACAATAACATCCGGGTTCCACTTCAACAGGGTTTCATAGTCGATCTGCGACCAGGATTTAATGCCCTGCTCAGCCCCGACATTGACGGCGCCAATTATTTTGCAGATTGACGTGAAGTTGGAAGATGCGCCGGGAACATAGCCGCCCTCATCATAGTACAAAACACGGATCGGACGGTCTCTCCGGGGAAGCTTTCTCTGCAGTTCGCGGATCTTTGTGTCAATCAGCTTTACCAGCGCCTGCGCATTGCTCTCTTCACCGATAATGTTACCCATGAACAGAATCTGCTCTTTTATGGATTCAATGGTTCCAAAGTAACCGAGGTCAACGCTGGGGATCTTGGCTTGTGTAAGTTTTGCCTTGAAGTCAGCACTGGAGTAAAACACGGTAAAAACCAGGTCGGGCTGATAACCGATAACCAGTTCCGTCTGCTTTGATTTGAAAACCGGCCCTCGCGCGCGCACCTCGTCAGCGATGAAGCTCGAGTCCGGATCAGCAGCAAATTCATTGAAAGCAACCAAGCGCTCACGCGGGCAGATTGACCATAATATCTCTGCCACGCCAACTGCGTGCGGTATTATTCGCAACGGTTTCTTTTTTATTACCAAAGTTCTTGCTTCCTGATGGAACGAGTCAGTCTTAAAATCATATACTTTAAAGGTATAGGGTATTTTTCGCGGCCAGGGCCTTTCCGCTTTTGCTTTGCCCCTGACAAAGCTCAGATCATTTCTCAACTTCTCCAAGTCAAGGGGAGGAGCTGTTTTTCGATCGTTACCCGCAGCGAAAGATACCGTGGCTGCAATGCAAGAGAGAGCTAAAAAGCATGCTGTAATGATACGGTATATACGCATGGCAGCCGTTCCTGGTGTTTTACGTGTAAAAATCAAGGAAGGTGGTGTCATTGTGTTTGTATTCCCTCATATGTACCTGAAAAACCTCTCTGATGTTTTCCTCTGAAAAGGCATCCTCCGGAGTGCCCGAATAGAATAGCTTTCCGCGGCATAGTATAGAAATTGTATCACAAAAATTCCGCGCCAGATTCAAGTCATGAATGGATACCAGTATGGTTTTGTTCTGTTCTTTGAATTCGCATAATACTTTAACAATTTCCAGTGAGTGTTTCACGTCGAGCTCAGAGGTCGGCTCATCGAGCAATATCAGGGACGCCTCTGTCGCAATGGCTCTGGCGATACTTGCGAGTTGGCCTTCTCCTCCGGACAGCTCATTGATGTTTCTGTCTTTCAATGCATAGATATTTGTCTGGTGTAATGCCCGCTCGATTATTTCCCGGTCTTTTTGCCGCAACCCTTCAAATCTTCCCAGGTGCGGGTTTCGTCCCATGGCCACAATATCAAATACCGAGATTGGAAAACCGATGGCCGTGTTTTGCGGAACCAGGGTAACCAGCGTGCTCAACTCTTTTCTTGGTATCTCATGATAGTCTTTACCGTTTATGATGATAGAGCCGGACTGCGGTTCCCAGATCCTGCAGATATTTTTTAACAGGGTGGATTTGCCGGAACCGTTCGGCCCGATGATGCCGTGAATCTTGCGGGGCTCAAAACGCGCAGAGATGCTATCAAGAATTTTTTTGTCATCTATTGAAAAATGAATATTATTCACATCAAGCATACATAAACCAGATGCCGGACGCCATAGAGGCAGGGCGGAATTCAAGAGCACAGTTTCAATTTATAGGTAACGGGAAGAATAAATTTGGATATAACGACGCAAAAAAATCCACTATAAACGGTCGTACTAATTATTGGTGATGTCAGATCAGGAGAAAACTCGGTGGTTATGCCCAGTGCCGACCAGATAAAAAGCTGTCCCAGCAGAAGCTGAAAGTTTTGTGCCAGGGTATAAATGACCCAGAAATTTTGCGAAAGTTTTACGCTGTCGCCTCGGCGGATTTTTATTTCGATGATTTTAAACCAGGTTCTGCCCTCAATGATCTGTGATGATCCGTCGCACACATGATGCAGGAAGTAAATTGCCACCAGAAGATAAGCTTTAATGGACAGGTCGGCAAAAAAGTACATAAACACCGGCGGGAAACAAAGTAATAGGCATACCGCGCCCAGCGACTGTCCCATGGCGATTCCTATATGCACCCTGATCAGACGGGCAATCTGTTTTCTTATGTCATGTGCTGCTTCCAGGTGGTCAATAAATTCAGAAGTATAGGTGCTGGAGACCATGGTTATGCCCGGATACGCATATTTCACAACCACGCCAAGAATAGCCGCAACTTTGAGTTCCTGTTCTGCCATGGAAAACATGGTGTAGAGGATGACGCCATCAAGGATATTTTTCCCGACGGTATAGCAGATATTGCCGATCTCACCGTAACGATAGAAGGGAACGGAGAGCAATGCGGCAATATAAAGTTTTATCTTCTGGGATAGAGGAGGGGTGTTGTAATCAGAGTGAGCTGTCGGTTGCTCTTTATCCATAGGTGGAGGCTCGATACAGTGTGAGATTGTTGAGCAATTTCAGGGTGCCCTTGGGCAGGGATAAAAATGCAGCCCCAAAGAGGCGCTTGAGCGCCGCCTCTTTGGGGCTGAAACCAGGTAGCTTAAATCATGCGTTTGAGCAAATTGACGGTTTGTTTAGCAGCATCTTCCGGCTTTGTCGCCTGTTTGGAGATACCGCTCACCACTTTCACGATATTGTGATCCACTTTCTTCTCTGCCCAGACTTTTGCCTTGGGCGCAGCGATATACACGGAGAATGCATTCTGGCCGGTGCCTGGTCGTTCGCCGATTATGTGGATTATGGCACGGGGCTTATTGGGATCTGCTTTTGCAAACAGAATGTCCCCGCACATATACCCGGCACGCACGCGGCCGCTGTTGATGATGATGTTTTGCTTGTCAACGGTCATGCCAGAAGCCTGAAGCTGCTTTCGCAACGCGGTGATGTAGGGCAGTGTGTGTTGCGGGTCCATGATCGAATTGGCATTCAGTCCATCGGATATGACAATCTGTACATCCGGGGTTTTACCCTGCCATGAATCGCGCAGCTTCTGAAGAGTTGCCACTGACTGCTCATTCAGTTTTTCTCCGCTATCAGGATGTACGATATAGTTCTCACGATCCTTGGACAACGTGGCGAGCTGAACCGAATCTGGAATGCTCTTGATAAATTCGGGAGTAAATTCCGCCCAGATGGCTTTTTTTGCATCAGCGTAGAGTTCCCGTATCCTCTTGTCCAGTTGCGGGTTCAGATCCCAAGTGTTCTTGCCGTAGCCGGAGGCCAGAGGAACCTTGTTTCCGGTCTTGAGCCAGGTAGTGTGAATTGCATCGAACATTTTTTTGCCTTCAGCCATAATTGCCTGTTGAGAGCGAGTGTCGCCCTTGGCTACGCGGAACTGATAATATACCCAGACGGGGTCGCCAAAATGTTTTGTCGGTTTGCCGTTCTTGTCGATGACCTGGATGCGTTTGAAGAATGCCCACATGGCATCGTTTACCTTGTAGCCGAATTTGTTGCGGATGCGTACGTGGTCCTGGTAACTGGTGGTCAGATAGCTGAGCATCGGGTCATTCTTGGTGGGCAGAGCCATGAGATAGGCGGGATTTGCCGGCATGATCTGGTCTATGCACCAGTCAAGGTCGTCAAGGCTTACCGACATGTGCAGGGTTGAGCAGATATCAAGGCCGGATGTAAGCCCCTGCAGTTTGCCCATCAGGATATCTTCGAGGGTGCAGCGAACCAGCTGCTCCCTGGTCCTGAATACTTCCGGACCAATGAAACCGGCAACATCATTGAAATGAGTATACGCACCCTTTGGTTGGACCTCGTTTAGAGTCAGCTTCAAGGCGCGGGCAAATCCGTATTTGCGGGATTCCAGCACCACCATGTCAACGCCCTCAGCGCCGCCGTTGGTGAAATCAGAGCCTTGGCCGGTTTCGTAATATAACCCGTATTGCTGGCCCTTGCGGGATTTCGCATGGTCGATCATCTTCTCGACAGTAATGTCGAAGGTTTTATTTGCCACATCGGTTCCTGCCAAGCTTTGGAACATGAGGTCGACCATTTCCGGTTGTTCATTAAACAGTTCCCTTTGAACGTCGATATGGGATAACACGCACCAGGGAATAACCCCTTTTAATTTGAACGCATCGACAACACCCTTAAGGGCTCCCTCGATTTTTGCGGTGCTTTCTTTTGTCCCGTCAACAGGATTGGTACCAAGCACCAAATCGCCAACTGCGTAGGAGAATGCGCTAAATACCTGCCACTGGATTTCTTCCGGGTCGTCAGTGGGGGAATTGGGTTGAATACGAGCGCTCAGGTAGCCTTTGGCGCCAATCTTGGTGCCGGGAAGCGGGTTGAAGATTTTCTTGTTGACGGCAATCAACTCCTGATTGCTCATGAGCTTGGGCATACAGCCAACCACCTCGCTGTTCATGCCGAACATGACCGCCTTGATTTGCGCTTCCGATTTGGTCAGAAGATAGGTTTTCATCTGTCCCATAGTCCAGTTTTTAATCTTATTATACTGGGCTGCATCAATTGACTTGGCGATGAATTTGTAGAGATCGTCATTCAGCAAGGGGTGGTTGGTGATATCCTTGATTTTGGTATTGGCTAACAGCTTTCGGGCGTTTTCCCTGCTGGCATTGTTATCGGCACCAACGCCGATGGTCTTGTCACCTTCCTTGAAGGGATTTGCCGCGCCAATTACCTGCTGATACAGCTTCTGGTCAAAAGAACCTTTGACGCGATTGATATACGAAAAAACATCTTCTCCGGGCTTAACGTTCTTAATGGTGATCGCGCTGCTGTTGGCGCTGAAAGCTAAAACCCCGAAGAAAAGCATCATGGTAATCACGATGATACGTTGCATACTCTGGGTCCTCCCTTATCACTTGGTGTGGTACTGAACGAAGTCTCCCGCTATATTGCCAGGTCAAGAATGATCCCTCCATAGACGAAGTTGTCCTGGCGATGATGGAAGAGTGCTTCGCTGTTGTCCCTGATGCGTTGGGCTGCGTCGCCACTGAGCGCAAAAGAGTACTGTAGATTCGGTTTGATCGAGAGATAGTTGTTGATGGGGATCTTCAGGCCGGCCGAGATGTTGGCGTCATGGAAGTTGGAGAAGTCGGCATCCGACTTGTCGATCAAATAACTGACCCAACCGCCGACATCCAGTGACCAATCCCGGTAAACGGCAAAGCTGTGGGACAAGGCAAGGCTGAAGTACCAGGCTTGTCCAACCTCAATTTCGTTATAGACGGTAAATGTTGGCGTAAGAAGGGTGTCAATTCCGAGGCTCAGGAAGATTTCCTGGTTTTTGGTATCCTTGATGGTGCCATCAGCTTCGCCTGCGGTTGGCTGGTAATCGTAAAGGATCCATCCCAGGGTATAGTTCAGTTTCCACGGCTCATACGAGTTGCTGTACGAAACGGTGACGTCCGTTTCCTGCAGTTTGAACTCCTTGTTTGCCGTCCCGGCAAAGCGGGTGTCCAGGTCTGCCCATAGATTTACCGCAAACCCCTTGTAGGCAATGGTCATCGTCGGAAACATGACGAAGCTGTCCCTGCTCAGTTCCAGACCACGCCAGATGTACTGGGAGTAAAACGATACGTTGAGGTCGGCGGTGAGGTCCTCGGGGATCATTTTGCCAGTGGGTTGCGGCGCCGGCGCCGGCGTGAGGCACGATGGGTCCACCCCTGTGTCCTGCGCAAAAGAAACCGTCCCCAGACCCATTCCAATAACAAAAGCCAAACTTAAAGATAATGCCTTTAATGATGCTTTCATCTTTCCCTCCCGAAGTCTTTTTGGTTTGTTCGCTCCCTTGGGTGCCCCCTCCTGCCCGGTTCCAATCCAACTCAGTTGCTATTATTGCGGCAACATATGCATGTCATCTTCACGTCCTTTTCGATAATGGATGATAATTCTCTGTCTGCTCCCTTCACAGCGTCATTTCTTTCTCAGTTTTTTTGCCGTCTCCCACATTTCGCCAAAGGCCTTTTCGGTTTTTTCACTCATGACCTGCCAGATCGCAACGGTCTTGAAGTAGTCGTTGTTACCCACATGAAACAGGAGTTTTTCTTCCGGGGTCACGAGGTTGCCAACATTATTGACAACCGGCGAGACACCCTGCTGCTTCACGACTGCAGCCTGGTATTTGGGCGACAATTGCATGTTGATCCACTCTTCGCACAGTTTTTTCTTCATGCCTTTTGCTGCATGGGTAATACACCAGTAGTCGATCCATGCCGTGCCGCCTTCTTTCGGGCTGGCCAGTTTCCAGTGGCCGCCCTTCTGATTTGCCTTCACCACCGAGAATCCCCAGGTGGTAGCCAGTGACAATTTGGGGAACTCATCCGCGTTGGCTTCACCGTCCCAGAGGGTTTTCGCCCCTTTTGCCAGTGCATTCAGTTTGGGTTGGATCGTTTTGCGGTCTAGTCGGTCGATGTTGAAAAGGTCTTCGTATTTGTAGCCGAGCGCCAGGGCGGTAATCCAGATGTTAACCTTGTGAAAGTTGTTGTTGATGGTGTATTTGCCGGCATACTGCTTTTCCCAGAAGATATTCCAGCTTTTCGGCGCTTCCTTTACGACAGCGGTGTTGTAGGCCAATCCGTAGGGGCCGCAGTTGTACGGCAGACCGTATCGCTTTCCGCCCTCCAGCAGGGATTTGTCTGCCGAGAAGAATGGCAGCATGTGCTTTGCATTGGGAATGTTTTTCATGTCAAGGGGGGCTAGCAGAATGCTGCCTTTTTTGAAAACGTTGAACCGGGGTGTTTTCGGCATATCCGCCGGGGGTGAAATGATATCCGCTGTGCCGTTTTTTGCGGCATTATAAAAATCCTCCTGGCCAGTTGCGTAGGAGGCTTTTATCGCCACATCAATTTTATATTTTTCTTTCACCATCTTCTTGAAGTCATCAATAATGGCCTTGTCGGCATAGCCTTCCCAACAGGTGATGCGAATGGTTTCCTGGCTGGCTGCCCGGGATGCATTGATCCCCAATAAAGCAACCGCGATGAAAATGCCGATGGACAACAGGGATACCCTTTTCATAGAATCTCCTCTCTTCCAATGGATGTTCATGGTTGTATTTCTCTAAGCTGACTTTGACCGGCTAACATGATGATTCATGCTGATGATATTTACCGCAGCCCTTCGGAGCGTCGGCGCGCTCCGAGGAGATTGACTTAAACTGACTCTCACCGCTCGCTAGAGGTTTTACCGGGGCGGCAGTTGCTGCCATTCACACCCTCTCTCTATGCTCGTGATGATTTCCTGGCCGCTTTTCTGGGGTGGGGTGGGTGGTATCTGCGATATAGAGCACAGATTTGGAATGTCTTGATCGATCTTGTTTTCACCCCATAGATGCTCCTTGGCAAAAGTGATATAGACCGAAAAGGTTGGTGCGTGATTCTGGGAACTTTTTCGAAGAAAGGTATAGATTTTATTGTCTAATGAAATCTTGTGTTGTCAAGAGAAATTGTGTAATGCCAGGGAACATTTCTTTTTTGAGCTTGTGGAACATTCGCATTGTTGGTCATGACTTGAACGGTACATTAGGAAAGCGTGCTAACCTTTTGTCATGAGGCAGAATCCTGCCACCTCTGTCCAGAATCAACTCGATGCCCAGGGCAATTCCGCGCATGAATTCACATTGGTGTTAAAGAGATTTTACCTGGGGTGTTTGAGGTTTTACCCCTGGTTGTTGGGGTGGAGGTCACGTAGTGTAGGGGAGGATGTCTAAGATGAGATGCGCCAGGGATGATTAGTTATGTACTAAGCATTGTAGAATATGCTACGGGCTGGGGATATCAATTCAGGAAATAAAGGAAGTACTGTGCATATGAACAATATGCGTCAAAAACAGAAAAAGGGGCTAGGCCTAAATGACCTAACCCCTTGGTTTTACATGGTGCCCAGGGACGGAATCGAACCGCCGACACGAGGATTTTCAGTCCTCTGCTCTACCGACTGAGCTACCTGGGCGAATGAGACCTCATCTTATATCCGCATTTGGTGTTCCTGTCAACAAATTTTTCTTGCTTATGCCCGGGAAATGAATCGGCCGTCCCGGGTGTCCACCTTGATCTTTTCGCCGCTTTCCAGGTAGGGCGGGACCTGGAGCCGCAGTCCTGTTTCCAGGATGGCCTCTTTGGTCTGAGCCGTGGCGGTGGCATTTTTCAGGGCGGGCGCCGTTTCCGTGACATGCAGTTCCACTACCATGGGGAGGTCCACATTGACCAAACGGCCCTCGAACAGTCCGAGGATCACCTCGGCTCCTTCCAGGAGGTACGGGGCCAGGGAGGCAAAATCGTCTTCGTTTACTTCGAACTGTTCGTAGTTTTCCAGGTCCATGAAGATGCCGTTGCTGCCGTCGGCATAGAGGAATTGGCCCTTGTGGCGCTCGAAGTCGGCTTCGTCAAGCTTGTCACCGGAGCGGAAGGTCTTTTCCAGCACCTGGGAGGTGAGCAGATTGCGGTACTTGGTCTTGACCATGGTATTCGCGCCCCGGGCGGACGGCGACTGGAAGGTTACATCGATAATAACGCAGGGGGCGCCGTCAATCTGGATGACCAGCCCCTTTTTGAATTCTGATGTTGTAATCATGGTGCGGATCCTCGTTAGGGAATATTTTCTGTTGTTCTTATCACAGGTCGGGGCAAAAACTCAACCTTTCCGCGGGGGCGGGAGAGGGAATGCACGGCCCGGTTGATGTCGGGGGAATGCTGAAGTAAAGTATAAAATAGTTCCGATCCGGAAACGGTCCTTTTTCGCAATTATTCAAACTTGGCTCGGGTGAGTCGAACCGGAGGATAATCATGGCTGACTGGCATTCTCGTGACCTTTCTGATCTGCTGCGCACGCTCGAAACAAATAGGGAGACCGGCCTTTCAGGGGCGGAGGCGGAATCACGCCTGGGACTTTATGGTCCCAATGAACTGCAGGCTGCCCGTCGCATTTCACCGTGGGCGATCTTTTTCGAGCAATTCAAGAATGTTCTTATTATCATCCTGCTGATCGCCACCGCGATTTCCGCTGTTCTCGGCCATGGCACCGAGGCGCTTGCCATCACCGTAATCGTGATGTTTGCGGTCATTCTCGGTTTCGTCCAGGAATATCGCGCCGAGCGCTCCATCGATGCGCTGCGACAGATGGCAGCTCCGGTGGCGTTGGTGATTCGGGACGGTGTGGAAGTGCAGGTGCCGGCGCGCGACCTGGTGCCGGGCGACGTGGTGCTTTTGTCGGCGGGCAACCGTGTTCCGGCCGATATCAGGGTGCTGGAATCCTTTAACCTGCAGGTCGAGGAGTCGTCACTCACCGGTGAGTCGGTACCAGTGGAAAAACATGCCGCAACCCTCGACGGCCCGGAGGTGGCGCTCGGCGATCGGAAAAATATGGCATATGCCGGAACCACGGTATCCTATGGCCGGGGCCGGGGAGTGGTTGTTGCCAGCGGCATGAAAACCGAGTTCGGCAAGATTGCCCAGATGCTGGAAGAGGTGGAAACCGGCCGGACACCGCTGCAGAAAAACCTGGACCGGGTCGGCAGGGTGCTTGCCTGGGCGGCGCTGCTGGTGGTTTCGCTGATTGTTGCTGCCGGCCTGGTGCGGGGCATGCCGTTCCTGGAAATGTTCATCTTCGGCATCGCCTTGGCGGTTGCCGTTGTTCCCGAGGCGCTCCCCGCCGTTGTCACCATCTCGCTGGCGCTTGGCGTGCAGCGAATGGTACGGCGCAACGCACTCATTCGTCGCCTGCCGGCGGTCGAGACGCTCGGCAGCACTTCGGTGATCTGCTCCGACAAGACCGGAACCCTGACCCGGGACGAAATGACGGTCCGCTCGGTATACGTATCCGGAGAATTGTGGCGGGTTGCCGGAGAAGGGTATGAGCCGCGCGGCGCCTTTTCCCGTAACGGCGGCGAGGATCTGCCGACGGCTCCGGTACAGTTCCTTTTGACTGCCGCGGCCCTGGCTTCGGATGCCCACCTTGTTGCCGACGGCCAGGATGGTTCCTGGCAGGTGCACGGGGATCCCACCGAGGGCGCGCTGGTGGTCGCCGCGGCCAAGGCCGGGCTGGACAAAGCGGGCCTAGATCGGCAATTCCCGCGGGTTGGCGAAGTGCCGTTCAGTTCCGAGTCGAAGCGCATGACAACGCTCCACGACACGCCTCAGGGCCTGACAGCCTATGCCAAGGGCGCTCCGGAACTGATGCTCGCCAGCTGTACCCGGCTGATGGCCGGCTCGGAGAGCGTTTTTCTCGACGAGGAGGCAAAGCGCCGGATTGCTGAAGTTGCCACCGAGATGGCCGGTGAAGCGCAGCGTGTGCTGGCCTTGGCCTGGAAGCCGGATGCCCGGATCGAGGATGCCGAGCAGGGGATGATTTTTCTCGGCCTGGTGGGGATGCTCGATCCGCCCCGGCAGGAAGCGAAGGGCGCCGTGGCAATGTGCCGCCGGGCCGGCATCAGCGTGCGGATGATTACCGGCGACCATCCCCTGACCGCCCGCGCCATTGCCGATGAGTTGGGGATACTGACGCGCGGCAAGGTGCTGACCGGCCGCGACCTTGACGATTTGAGCGATGACGAACTGGCACGCGAGGCCGACCAAACCGAGGTGTATGCCCGCGTTTCTCCGGCGCACAAGCTGCGGCTGGTGGATGCCTTGCAGAAGATGGGGCATGTGGTGGCGATGACAGGGGATGGCGTGAATGATGCGCCGGCGCTCAAAAAGGCGGATATCGGCATTGCCATGGGCATTACCGGCACCGATGTGAGCAAGGAAGCTTCGGCCATGACGCTGCTCGACGACAATTTCGCCTCCATTGTCGCGGCGGTGGAGGAAGGGCGCGGAATTTTCGAAAATATAAAGAAATACCTGATGTACCTCATTTCTTCCAATGTCGGGGAAATATTGCTGATGGCGGGCGCCGCCGTTGCCGGGTTGCCGTTGCCCCTGAGTGCGGTCCAGATCCTGTACGTCAACCTGGTCACCGACGGTCTGCCCGCCCTGGCCCTGGCGGTTGATCCTGCTGAGCCTGATCTGATGCAGCGCCCGCCTCGCGATCTCCATGCCGGGGTCTTCACGCGGCCGGTCGTGGCCCTCATCGGCCTGGGCGGAGTCTGGTCGGCGATTGTCAACCTGCTGGTCTTTAGCGGGGCGTTGAGGCTCGGCTACCCGGTGACAAAAGCCATGAGCATGACCTTCGTCTCGCTGGTGCTGATCCAGTTTCTCAAGGCGTACAATTACCGTTCCGACCACAGTTCGGTTTTTCGGCAGCCGTTTGCCAACAAGTGGCTGAATCATGCGATTTTCTGGGAACTGGTGCTGTTGTTCCTGACCATGAAACTGCCTGTGCTGCGGGATGTGTTCGGCACCTCCTCCCTGACGCTCGGCGAATGGGCTTTTCTTGTCGCTGCTTCTGGCAGCATCGTGCCGGTGCTTGAAATCGGCAAGTGGCTTGTCAGGCACCGGGCACCGGGCACCAGGCACGGAGAGACCGGGGTTGGGGATTGATGCGGTGAAAAAAATCTGGTTCCTTTTTCCTGACGTGATATAACAGAGGGACGACCGAATTGGAGACGAAGGAACTGTAATGAAACTCATGCACAATTTGAATCCCCGGCAGAGGGAGGCGGTTCTCCACGGCGAGGGACCGCTGCTCATCCTGGCGGGTGCCGGCTCGGGAAAGACCCGGGTCATCGTTCACCGTATTGCCCACCTGATACGCGAGCAGGGGGTGTCCCCCTGGAACATCCTGGCGGTGACTTTTACCAATAAGGCGGCCGCGGAGATGAGGGAACGGGTGGAAAAGCTGCTGGGCGGCGGTGACTCTCCGCTGATAGCCACCTTCCATTCCGCCTGCGTTCGCATCCTCCGCCGCGAGATTGAACGTCTGGGATATACCTCCCACTTTGCCATCTATGACGACAAGGACTCGGAGCGGGTCCTGAAGGATGTCGTCCGGGAGATGAACCTGGATGAGAAGAAGTTTCCGCCCCGGATGTTCGCCGCGGCCATCGATGACTGCAAGAACTCCGGCTGCGGGCCCGAAGACATTTCCACCGAAGACCATGTCCGGGAAAAGATTGCCCGGGTCTATGCCGCCTACCAGGAGCGCCTGAAAAGGTGCAATGCCCTCGATTTCGGCGACATCATCATGCTGACCGTACGGTTGTTCGAAACTGCCCCGGAGGTTCTGGAAAGCTATCGCGACCGGTTCCGCTGGATCCTGGTGGACGAATACCAGGATACCAACCCCATTCAATACCGACTGGTGCGCCTGCTTGCCGGAGAGCGGATGAATCTTTGCGTGGTGGGGGACGACGACCAGTCCATTTACCGCTGGCGCGGGGCCGATATCCGTAATATTCTCGACTTTGAGAAGGATTTCCCGGACGTCACAGTGGTAAAGCTGGAACAGAACTACCGTTCCACCCAGAATATCCTCACGGCTGCCGGCAAGGTGGTGGAAAAGAACCGCGGCCGCAAGGGCAAGACCCTGTGGACGGAAAACCCGTCCGGCGAGCGGATCGTGCACCGCCGGCTCGACAATGAGCGGGAGGAAGCCCGTTTCGTCTGCCGCGAGATCGAGCGGCACCTGCGTCAGGGGGGCGTTCCAACCGATATTGCGGTTTTCTACCGTACCAACGCCCAATCCAGGGTGCTGGAAGATGCGCTGATGGGGGCCGGGGTTTCCTACCACATGGTGGGGGGGATGCGCTTCTACGAGCGGATGGAGATCAAGGATATCCTGGCCTACCTCAAGTCCCTCGACAACCCGGCCGACGAGGTTTCCCTGAAGCGGATCATCAATACCCCGCCGCGGGGCATCGGCGGAGTGACCTTCGATAAGGTTGCCGACCTGGCTTCAGGCCAGGGAATTCCATTTGTCCAGGCACTGCGGGAGGCCGCGTCGGGAAATCTTCTCGCCAAGGGACCCCGTGCCAGGCTGGCGGAATTCGTTGCCCTTATGGACGGTTTCGCCGCACTGGTGAATTCCCTACCCCTGCCCGAACTGGCTGCCCGCATCATCAAGGATTCCGGCTACGAAACCCGGCTCAAGGAGGAGCGGACCGAGGAGGCCAAGGAGCGTCTCGACAACCTCCGGGAACTGCTGTCCGCCCTTGACGATTTCGAACGGACCAGCGAGGAAAAGGGCTTGTCCGCCTTTCTCGAGCAGGTAGCGCTCATCTCCGACGTGGAGCGGGGGGCGCGGAACCGGGAATCGGTCACCCTCATGACCCTCCATGCCGCCAAAGGGCTCGAATTCCCGCTGGTATTCATGACCGGCATGGAGGAACGGCTCTTTCCCCATGTGCGAGCCCTGGACGACCCCGAGCAGATGGAGGAAGAGCGGCGTCTCTGCTATGTGGGCATGACCCGGGCCCGGGAGCGGCTCTGGCTGACCAATGCGCGTCGTCGGCATTTCTACGGCCAGGAGCAATTCAACTCTCCGTCGAGGTTTCTCGGTGACATTCCGAGAGAACTTCTCGAAGTGCAGGAGGACCATCAAACCGGCTTCGGCTGGGGCAGTTCCCCGGCGCGCAGCGACGGGCGGGCAAAAAGCGGCTGGGACGATGTTGTGCAGTACTCCCAACACCATGCAGAGGCTCCTGCCGACCCCGCGTTTCCCGACAATGAGGTGGAAGTGATCCCTGAGGGGGATGGCGTCTTCATCGGCATGAGGGTGCGCCATCGCAAGTTCGGTCCCGGCACCATCCGCAAGATGGAAGGCCAAGGGGACAACGAAAAGGTCATTGTCTGGTTCGATTCCGGCGGCCCGAAAAAACTGCTTCTCAAGTTTGCCGGGTTGGAGAGAATTTGAAAAATCAGTTTTGAGTTCTTAGTGTTGAGTTTTGAGTTGTTTGATTTGAATGAGTTTTGGTTTTTGTAATCAGGCGTTCGCGGTTGTCTTTTTCCGTTGATCGTGATAAAAAAATCATTTCGTAATTCAAGAGATTTAGACTTATGGAGCAGAACAATGAAGATTACGCGGGAACAGGTGGAACACGTGGCCAAACTGGCAAGGCTGGAGTTGACCGAAGATGAGAAAGCTCTCTTCACCGGCCAGTTGGATGGAATCCTCGCCTATGTCGACAAGCTGAATGAACTGAACACCGACGGCATTGTACCGACATCCCATGCGGTACCGATGGAAAACGCCTTTCGGGAGGATGTGGTTGCCGCTTCCATCGGGATCGAAAAGGCCCTTGCCAATGCCCCGGACCGCTCGGAAAGCTTTTTCCGGGTGCCGAAGGTTATAGAATAAAATTGTAGGGGCGGCCCCCCGTGGTCGCCCGGATTCAGGGCAGGCACAGGGGCCTGCCCCTACGTGATATACGGAGATCAGATCCAATGGAACTACACGAACTGACCATACATGAGCTGCACGAAAAGCTGAAAAACAGGGAGATTTCGTCGGTCGAGGCGACCAAGGCGTTTCTTGCCCGGATCGATGCGGTGGAGGACCAGGTAAAGTCGTTTATCACCGTGACTGCGGCAGAAGCCCTGAAAAATGCCGAAGCGGCGGACAAAAGGATTGCCGCCGGCGATATGGACGTGCTTACCGGTATTCCCCTTGCACTGAAGGACATCTTCCTGACCGAAGGGATTCTCACCACCTGTGCGTCGCGAATCCTGTCCGGCTTCGTCCCTCCGTACGATGCCACTGCTACGGCACGGCTGAAGGCGCGGGGCATGGTTCTCTTGGGTAAACTGAACCAGGACGAGTTCGCCATGGGTTCTTCCACCGAGACCAGCTGGTTCGGCAAAACACGCAATCCCTGGAATCTCGACTGTATCCCGGGCGGTTCCTCGGGCGGTTCCGCTGCGGCCATTGCGGCACAGCAGGCAGTTGCCACGCTGGGCACCGACACCGGCGGCTCCATTCGCCAGCCGGCATCCCATTGCGGCTGCGTGGGTCTCAAGCCGACGTACGGCAGGGTTTCCCGTTACGGTGTGATCGCCTTTGCGTCCTCGCTCGATCAGGTCGGACCTCTTACCCGGGACGTTACCGACAGTGCCATCATGCTCGGTGCCGTAGCCGGCTACGACCCGAAGGATTCCACCAGCGTCGATACACCGGTTCCCGACTATCTGCAAGCCCTCACCGGTGATTTGAAGGGGTTGCGGATCGGCCTGCCCCGCGAATACTTCATCGAAGGGCTGGACCCTGACGTGAAAAAGGCCATGGACGAGGCCATTGCCACCTACCGCGCACTGGGCGCCGAATTCGTCGAGATGTCCCTGCCCCACACCGACTACGCCATTGCCGTGTACTACCTGATCGCCACCGCGGAAGCCAGCTCCAACCTCGCCCGCTATGACGGGGTTCGCTTCGGTCATCGCAACCAGGATGCCCGGGGGCTGCTGGACATGTACATGGTAAGCCGCGATGAGGGTTTCGGCGCGGAGGTGAAGCGCCGCATCATGCTCGGCACCTACGCCCTGTCCTCCGGCTACTATGACGCCTACTACCTGAAGGCCCAGAAGGCGCGTACCCTGATCATGCAGGACTTCATCACGGCCTTCGAGTCGGTGGACGTTATTCTCACCCCGGTTGCACCGACCCCGGCCTTCCGGCTCGGCGAGAAGGCGGATGATCCGTTGCAGATGTACCTGTCCGATATCTTCACCATTCCGGTGAACCTTGCCGGCACCTGCGGCATCTCGGTGCCTGCCGGGTTGAGCAGCGACGGCCTTCCGGTCGGGCTGCAACTGATCGGCAAGCACTTCGGCGAAGAGACCATTCTTCGGGCGGCCCATGCCTTCGAGCAGGCTACGGAGTGGCATAAGAAAAAGGCGAATATTTAGTTCCGTTGCAGGGGCGGCCCCAGTGGCCGCCCGCTTTTGGGCAGATTGCCGAATTTTACCGGAGCAAGGGCACCCACAGGGGGGTGCCCCTACGAAACATCCAGAATTATCCGGTTTCTGATTATCTGATTTTTTGGAGATTCCCATGAAATACCAGGTTGTAATCGGACTGGAAGTCCATGTCCAACTCCTTACCAATACCAAGATCTTCTGCGGTTGTTCCACTCGCTTCGGCGCTGAGCCCAACTCCCAGACCTGCCCGGTTTGTCTCGGTCTGCCCGGCGCGCTGCCGGTGCTGAACAAAAAAGTGGTTGAGTATGCCATCCGGGCCGGACTTGCCACCAGCTGCTCCATTGCGCCGCGCAGTATCTTCGCCCGCAAGAATTATTTCTATCCCGACCTTCCCAAAGGATACCAGATCAGCCAGTACGAATTGCCCATCTGTGTTGACGGCCGCCTGGACATCGAGGTGGATGGCGAGACGAAGCGGATCGGCATTACCCGTATCCACATGGAGGAAGATGCCGGCAAGCTGGTGCACCTGGAGACCATGGAGGCCGGAGAAAAGTCCTACGTAGACCTGAACCGGGCCTGCACGCCGCTGCTGGAGGTGGTTTCCGAGCCGGACATGCGTAGCGCCGACGAGGCGGTCGCCTACCTGAAGAAGCTTCATCAGATCGTAACCTATCTCGGTATCTGCGACGGCAACATGGAAGAGGGCAGTTTTCGCTGCGACGCCAACGTATCGCTCATGCCGGTTGGCGCCGAGGAATTCGGCACCCGTGCCGAGCTGAAGAACATCAACTCGTTTCGTTTCGTCAAACAGGCCATCGAGTACGAGATCGAGCGGCAGGCGGAAATCCTCGACGAAGGCGGCAAGGTGGTCCAGGAGACCCGTCTGTTTGATCCTGCCACCGGCACCACCCGTTCCATGCGCGGCAAGGAAGAGGCCCACGACTACCGCTATTTCCCGGATCCGGACCTGGTTCCCCTCGTTGTTTCCGGCGACTGGATCGAGGAAGTCCGGTCATCGCTGCCGGAGTTGCCGGATGCCAAGCGGCAGCGTTATCAGGCGGAGCTCGGTCTGCCGGAATATGACGCCGAGGTGCTGGCGGCGTCGCGGGATATCGCCGATTACTTCGACGCCTGCGTTGCCCTTTATCCGCAGGCCAAGCCGGTTTCCAACTGGGTCATGGGCGAGGTGCTGCGGGCGTTGAAGGAGGACAACCGGGAGTTTGCCGACTGTCCGGTCACTCCCCGGCTGCTGGCTGAGATGCTGAAGCTGGTGGAAAGTGGCACCATCTCCGGCAAGATCGCCAAGACGGTGTTCGACGAGATGTACAAGACCGGCAAGGAGCCGGCGAAGATCGTCGAGGAAAAGGGGCTGGTGCAGGTTTCCGATACCGGCGCCATTGAGAAAATCATCGATGAAGTCCTGACGGCCAACCCTGACAATGTGGAACAATACCGGGGCGGCAAGGAGAAGCTGTTCGGTTTCTTCGTCGGCCAGGTGATGAAGGCCAGCAAGGGCAAGGCGAACCCGGCGCTGGTCAACGAAATCCTGCTTAATAAACTGAAGGGGTGATGGCAGCCCTTCAGCAAACCTCTCTCAGTACTAGTCAAATCACAGCTGATTTTCCAAAGCAATCGTTCCTGCCTCAGCACTGCCAAGAACACAATCCGCCATTGCAATATGTCCCACCCGTTGCCAGGGGATGCCGAGGAGCTCTGCTCCGACGGCATCCACGGCTACCGGGTCGAATCCGGCCAGCAGCCTGTTGATTGGCGGGTCACAGTAAGGCCCGCCCAGGTGATGTTCCGCCAATCCGATGCTCGCATCGATGAAGGCCAGGTCCGGTTTCCGGTACCGGTTCAGCTCAAAAATCGAGGTCTGCATCTGCTGGTGAAAAGCGGATTTCTTCCAGTATCCGCCGCGCTGGTAGTAAGCCGGCGGCGCCACGCCGATCATGTTTTTCATGCTGAGGGTTACCGTGGCCAGGGAATGGGCTTTGAGCACCGCGGCCGAGATGACGAAGCTTTCCATCACCAGGCGCGGTATCATGAAGGTGGGGAATACCCGGCAGTGGGGGTTGCGCAACTCGACCAGTTCCGCTTCGTTGAGGTCCAGCAGTTGCACGCCATGGGTTTCTGCCAGCCGGTCGTAGCCGTGAATGCGGAATACCTCGCCGGTGGTCAGCAGCCGGTCACCGGTGCCTTCGGCGATGACGATCTCCGCCTTGCTCCAGCGACGGCAGGCTTCTGCCAGGGCGGCACAGGCGGCTAACGGCAGCGTCACCGGCGGCGGTGAGTCGTTGACCAGGTTGGGCTTTATCAGGATGCGGGACTGGCGGGCGAGGATTTCCGGCGCACCGATGGCCTGCAGCAGTGCCGGGATGGTCTTGTCGTAGGAGAGATAGTCTTCAGTCGCACAGGGTCGTTGCATGGCGATAGTGTACCGGGAAATTGGCTGGAAAGGAACCCTTGTCGGGAGAATTTCATCGTCACGTGAAAGGATCGGGCCGGTTTGGAGATTTTCTCGCCATCTTCAAGGCTATGCCGTGATTCCGTCCAATCGATGAAGGCCTGCCGCGCGGGCGATCATGACTGCCTCCTCGAATTCATCGGTGGTAATCCGTCGGTTCAGCGGCGGATTACCGAAGGCCTTGTAGCATGGGTGGTACTGGTCCATGATGTTGACATAGGTGTCGGGGGAGATCTGTCGGGCGAGAAATTCCATCACCTGGCGCGTGCCGGCGAGTCCGCCGGGCAGGACCAGGTGCCGAACCAGAAGTCCGCATGCGGCGATGCCCCGCTCGTCAATGACCAGATCGCCCACCTGCCGGTGCATTTCCTGTAAGGCTTGTTTGGCCGTTTCAACGTAGTGGGGGATGCCGGAGAAGCGGCGTGCCGTCTCGCTGTTGCCGTATTTGAAGTCGGGCATATAGATGTCGAAAATTCCCTCCAAAAGGCGCAGCGTGGCAGGCTCTTCGTAGCCGCCGCAGTTGTAGACAAGGGGAATGTCGAGCCCCTGTTCGATAGCATGCGGCAGGGCGGACACAATCTGTGCAACCTGGTGGGAGGGCGTGACGAAGTTGATATTGTGGCATCCCTTGCGCCAAAGGGACAACATCATCTCCGCCAATGTTTCGATCGGCACTTCCCGGCCTTCTCCCAAATGGCTGATGTCGTAGTTCTGGCAGAAGATGCATTTCAGGTTGCAGTAGGAAAGGAAGATGGTGCCGCTGCCGCGCGTTCCCACGAGCGGACGTTCCTCGCCGAAGTGGGGGCTGTAGCTGGCTACCAGGGGGAGCGCCCCTGTTCGGTAGGCCCCTTTCTCGCCCTGGAGGCGGTCGACATGGCAATGCCATGGGCATAAGGTGCAGTCGGCAAGGATTGCGCGGGCAGTTGCAATCCGCTTGGTCAACTCGCCACTTTTGTGCATCGTGATGTAACCGGGCTCGCGG
The DNA here is from genome assembly GCA_028683555.1 of Geobacteraceae bacterium. GTDB lineage: Bacteria > Desulfobacterota > Desulfuromonadia > Geobacterales > Geobacteraceae > RPRC01. Next base: position 24,912 of record JAQUHN010000009.1, read on the forward strand.
GTTTTCATTACGAGCCCCTCCATTTTTTCGGTAGTTTCCATTCGTGGTTGCCCTGTATTCTCTTACCTCAGGAAAGGGGTGAGTCTTCACAGTACATAGCCGCCTGACCCTACCGACTATCCTGGAATTGCACTAATGCAAGCTTGGAGAGCCGTCTCATGGCGGTATTTGACCGGTCGCGTTGGTACCCTCTGTACCGAACAATTACCATGGTTTTGCCGGATATTGTAGAAAAAACAGGGGGGTCAGATACTTTCTTGATGGCTGCATGTCAAGAAGGTATCTGACCCCCGAGGTAACTTCTACGCTACTCACAATTGCGGCGCAGTGGTAAAACGCGCTACATTTCTTCAGTCGAGGCGCGTGTGAGGGCCGGGAAAAGGGTGACGAAATCTCCGGCACCAAAAGAAAAGACGCCGAATTCATCGGTTGTTTCGAAGCGACTTGCCATTGTTTGACCAGGTGACTGTGTCGCACAGGAAACTGCCTTGTAGGCGGGTATGCCCGACTCCTTCAGTTCGGATGCTATCAAATCCCATTCAAGTGAATGATAGAGACGGCCAAATTCCAGATCAAGCAAAACGATTTCGAACTCCTTGCGGGAAAATGCATTTACAAGGGCTTTCAATCCGGGAAAGCTTTCTGGATATTGAAATAGATTTTGTCTCTGGCAACTGTAATCGCAATAAGTGCTGACGATATCGATATTGCTGTCAAGAATTGCTTTCAATGTGTCGGAATGACGAAGTATCCGAAAATAGTGCAAATCCAAAATACGCGGATCACGGCCCGTGCCTTGGCTTACAAGGTAGAGAGCTGCTTTTTTTTTGCTTATTGTGATCATGGCCTCTCTATTCGAAAAAGGAGATAGTGTAATTATTGTCAATTATATACTGCCAATGTAATTTGGCAAACAAATCATCGGCAAGCGCACCATTAAAAACAGATAGCCATACGAAATTGCAGGGTACATGTCCGTGTACCCTGCAATTTCAGACATGGTGCCTTTGTGTCAATCCGCTCTTCAGATATTCATTATAAGCAATTCCGAACCAGTCCTTTCCATAACTCTTCATGTCAGAGGTGGCAAAATGAGAGACATGAAGCGCAAGGCCAAACATTCGCAGAGAACCGGAGTTGCCAGGAATTTTCAAGACTTGTCGTGCCTGTTTAATGGGCATCAAGATGGGTGGTGCGCAAGAATCATGAGTTTTATAACCTTCACTGGCGTTCAGAGTGTCTTTTGTGATTAAATATATTGCAGGTGTGGCTAATTTTGAGCTATTGTTGCGCGAAAAATATGCACAAATTGGTGGTTACTCTCTACAAGGAGGCATTGATGCCAAAACGTGACGATGTGAAGAAGGTCCTGATAATCGGATCCGGTCCGATAATTATTGGCCAGGCGTGCGAATTCGATTATTCCGGTACCCAGGCATGCAAGGCATTACGCAAGCTTGGCTATGAAATCCTGCTGGTCAACTCCAACCCTGCCACGATCATGACCGATCCAGGGATGGCGGATACGACTTACATCGAGGCTCTCAATGCCGAAACTCTTACCGAGATTATCAAGAAAGAGCGTCCCGATGCCCTCCTGCCGAACCTCGGGGGGCAGACCGGGCTTAACCTGTCGAGCGAACTTGCCCGCCGCGGCGTTTTGGACGAGTACGGAGTGCGGGTTATCGGCGTCAACCTTGATGCCATCAAGCGGGGCGAGGATCGGGAAACCTTCAAGGAGACAATGACCCGCCTTGGTATCGAGACCCCGCGGAGCGAAATTGCCACCACTCTGGAGGAGGCAAGGGACATCGTCGAGCGGATCGGCTTGCCGGTAGTCATTCGTCCCGCCTATACCATGGGCGGGACCGGCGGCGGATTCGCCTATAACATGGAAGAGTTCGCGACCATCGCCAGCCGCGGGTTGGCCGCTAGTCCGGTGAGTCAGGTGCTGATCGAAGAGTCGGTCCTCGGCTGGGAAGAACTGGAACTCGAAGTGGTGCGCGATGCCAAAAGTCAGAAGATTACCGTGTGTTTCATCGAGAACGTCGATGCCATGGGGGTGCATACCGGCGACTCTTACTGCACGGCGCCGATGCTGACCATCAGTGCGCAACTTCAAGAGCGCCTCCAGGACTACTCCTATGCCATTGTCGATGCCATCGAGGTGATCGGCGGCACCAATGTCCAGTTTGCCCACGATCCAAAAACCGGTCGGGTGGTGGTTATCGAGATCAACCCGCGCACCTCGCGTTCCTCAGCCTTGGCCTCAAAGGCGACCGGCTTTCCCATTGCCCTTGTTTCGTCCATGCTCGCGGCAGGAATGACACTGGATGAAATTCCCTATTGGCGCGATGGAACCCTGGAAAAATATTCTCCCTCCGGTGACTACGTTGTTGTCAAGTTCGCCCGCTGGGCGTTCGAAAAGTTCCGCGGCTCGGAAGACAAGCTGGGCACCCAGATGCGCGCGGTCGGCGAGGTGATGAGCATCGGCAAGAATTACAAGGAGGCTTTGCAGAAATCGATCCGTTCACTGGAAATCGGCCGCTACGGATTGGGGTTTGCCCGGGATTTCAACGGCAAGTCGCTTGAAGAGTTGCTGGGGTTGCTGGCCGAGCCTTCCAGCGAGCGCCAGTTCATCCTCTACGAGGCTTTGCGCAAAGGAGCTGACATCGAGCTGCTGTACCGGCGTACTCATATCAAACCCTGGTTCCTGGAGCAGATGAAGGAGCTGGTGACGCTGGAAGAGGAAATCCTCTCGCACAAGGGTGGGCTGCCGCCCGATCCCCTTCTCATCCAGGCGAAAAAGGACGGTTTTGCCGACCGCTATCTTGCCGGCCTGCTGGAAGTGCCGGAAAAAACAGTCCGCGATCGGCGCACGGAACTTGGGGTTGTGGAGGCATGGGAGCCGGTTCCGGTCAGCGGGGTGGAGAATGCCGCGTACTATTTTTCTTCCTACAATACGCCCGATTCCGTGCCGGTCAGCGACCGGCGCAAAATCATGGTTCTCGGTGGCGGGCCCAACCGGATTGGCCAGGGAATCGAATTCGACTACTGCTGCGTCCATACCGCTTTAACGCTCAGGGACGAAGGTTTCGAATCAATCATGGTAAACTGCAATCCGGAAACGGTTTCCACCGACTATGACACATCAGACAAACTCTATTTCGAACCGCTCACGGTGGAGGATGTGCTGGCAATTTATGAAAAGGAACAGCCGGAAGGGGTTGTGGTCCAGTTCGGCGGCCAGACGCCGCTGAATATCGCGGCCGAACTGGCGGCGGCAGGCGTAACAATCATCGGCACCAGTCCGGAGACCATCGACCTCGCCGAAGACAGGGACCGTTTCAGCCGGGTGATGCGCAAGCTTGGAATACCCCAGCCCGAATCGGGCATGGCCAGTACCCTGCCCGAGGCATTGGAAATAGCCGCGCGCATCGGTTACCCGCTCATTGTCCGTCCGTCCTACGTCCTTGGCGGCCGGGCCATGGAAATTGTGCATGACGAAGAGATGCTCACAGAGTACCTGAGTAAAGCGGTGGATGTGTCTCCCGAACGCCCAATTCTCATAGATCGTTTCCTTGAAAACGCCATCGAGGCGGAGGCCGACGCCATTGCCGATGGCAGTGACGCCTTCGTACCGGCAGTCATGGAACATATCGAACTGGCCGGCATCCATTCCGGCGATTCGGCTTGTGTGATTCCGCCGGTGAGCATCCCCCAGCGTCACATCGACACTATCGAGGAATATACGAAAAAGATCGCCCTGGAGATGGGCGTGGTCGGACTGATGAATATCCAGTATGCCATTGCCGACGATAGAGTATACATTCTCGAAGCAAACCCGCGTGCCAGCCGTACCGTCCCCTTGGTAAGCAAGGTCTGCAACATTCCGATGGCCCGCATTGCCACCCAGGTCATGCTCGGCAGGAAACTGGCGGAGATGAACCTCAAGCGTCGCCCGTTACCCCATTTTGGCGTCAAGGAGGCGGTGTTCCCCTTCTATATGTTCCCGGAAGTGGATCCGGTTCTCGGGCCGGAGATGCGCTCCACCGGGGAAGTGCTCGGTCTGGCCGACAATTACGGTCTCGCCTTTTACAAGGCCCAGGAAGCGGCCTCCTCGACCCTGCCCCTGGACGGAACGGTGCTGCTCACCGTTTCCGAGCACGACCGTAACGGGGCGTTGGAAATAGCCCGCCGTTTCAGCGAGCTCGGTTTTCTCATCAAAGCGACCGAGGGCACCCATGCCTGCCTGACGGAACAGGGCATAAAGGCCGAGCACATCCTGAAGATGCACGAGGGACGGCCCAATATTGCCGATGCCATCAGGAACCGGGAGATTCAGTTGGTGGTCAATACCCCGGCCGGCCGACAGAGCCTCCATGACGATTCCTACATCCGCAAAGCCGCGATCCAGTACAAGGTTCCCTATATCACGACCATCGCGGCGGCAATTGCCGCTGCCAAAGGGATTGCCGCCAGTCGCAAGGGGCGCGGCGAAATCCGCAGCCTGCAGGAATACCATGCGGGGATATCCGGCTAAGCGCTAGCCGCTTCGCCACATCATCTGCACCTTCCGCCAGTCAGCATCCGTTGTCTGTGCGATTAAAGGGGGCCAGATACTTTCCGGCAAGCAGTCGACCGGAAAGCATCTGGCCCCGCTACCCTGCTTCATTTCCCCGATAGCGCCGAACAGGTCACGCAAGCAAACCGTACCCCGGCTACCGTATTCCTTCCGCTGCCCTGATGCCGCTGGCCCAGGCGCCGGTTATGCCGCGCGATGTTCCGGCACCGTCGCCAACCATGTAAACGTTTCTGCTCACCCGGAAATGCCGGTCGAGAAAGGCTGGCTTGTTGGCGTACATCTTAATCTCCGGATAGTACATGATGGTGCTCGGATGGAGGATGCCGGGGAGAATGGTATCAAGTTTCTTCATCGCCGCCCATATGTGGCGCATGATCTTGGCCGGCACGGCGAGCCCCAGGTCACCGGCCGTGACCGGGCAACTGGGATGGAACGAGTAGAGGTCCTCGTTGAAGGTCTCCGCGGTGGAGCGTTTGCCCATGCGAAAATCGCCGACTCGCTGCATGAGCGGTTTGCCGCCGCCGATCTCGTTGGCCAGTCGACCGAGAAAGACGGCCATCTGCTGGCCGCTCCGGACCGGGTCTCTCAGGCCGATGGTCTTGAGCAGGGCGAAATTCACCAGGTTGTTCCCGGCCCGTTGCTCGGACAGCGCATGGCCGTTGACGATGCTGAATCCCTGGTAGCGTTCGAGCACTACCCGTGCATGTCCCGAGTTGGTGCAGAAGGTGCGCACACCGTCCGGGAAGATGAACTTTGGGTCGTAGTAGTCATTGACGATCGGGTAGTTGTTCAACGTTGTCTCGAGGCGAATGCCGACATCGACCACGTTGTCGATGTAGTCGATACCCATCCGTTCCATCACCTGCTGGAGAAAACTGAATCCTTTCCGGCCGGGCGCGACAATCACCTTTCGGGCGCGCAGCGTTCCAGTGTTCGAAATAACGACTCCCGGGCCGACGGCATCGTCAAAGACATCGGTTACCTCGGTTTCCAGCCGGAACTGCACTCCCCGACTTTCAAGTTCGGCCATGAGTCGCCGGATCAGGGCCCTGCTGCGGTCGGTGCCGACATGGGCCTGCCGCACGTCAAGCAGGGCGACACCGATCCGCTCCGCCCGTCGCTGGTAGATTCCCAGGTTTTTTTTCTCCTTGAAAACCGGTTGCAGACACTTCTCCACCTGGGGAAGCAGCCGCTCCGCCTCTTCTCTGGTCCAGTTTTCGACGACGAAGCCGATCGGGTAGCTGTAGTTCTGCTTGCAGTCGTTCAGCAGGCCGCCGGAGCAGATCTTTTCCCGGTCGAGCATGAGAATGGAAAGGGACGGGGAAACTTCGCTGAGATGAAAGGCGGCGCCGAGACCGGCCGGGCCGGTGCCGACGATGATAATATCGTAGTCGGGTGCGGGCATGGGTAGCTCCTTGGAATGGTAAACACGCCTCCCATGAGTCATCATGTTGCTTCAGCCAGGGAGATTCGTATTGACTCATCAAAAGCGGTAAGGGCAAAGGGAAGCAATTGTCTGATGCGAGTGTCGCGGCAGATTACCTCATTGCGCAGCCCTTCGATGAGAGGCATGGAGATGGAAGGTCTGACCGGCGTGACGAGACCTACCCAGTAGGATGACAATTTCGGTGTCAGCAACGGCACCGGAAGTATCAGGATTTTTTTGTCGATGATCCTGGCGAAGCGCTCCATCATTTCCCGGTAGCTAAGTATCTCCGGGCCGCCTATGTCGAAAGTGTCGTTTGCGGTACGTTCATCCTGAAGGCAGCCGATGAGATAGCGAATGACGTCGCCCACGGCAATCGGCTGGCACCTGGTCGAAACCCATCGCGGGGTGATCATGATGGGGAGCCTCGTGACAAGCGCCTTGATGATCTCGTAGGAAGCGCCGCCTGTTCCGATGATGATTGCCGCGCGCAGTACGGTAGTAAGAAAAGCCCCGCTCTGCAGAATCCGCGCAACCTCCAATCGGCTGGCCAGGTGCCCGGAAAGGCCGCTGCCGGTTTCGCCGAGACCGCCCAGGTAGATTGCCCGCCGCAGCCCGGCAGAGTTTGCCGCCGCGACGAAATTTTCCACGGCCTGCCGGTCGCGGCGTTCAAATCCGGCCCGGCCTCCGGCCATGGAATGGACCAGGTAATAGGCGGTGTCGACCCCTGCCAGTACCGGATCCAGCGATGCGCGGACGAGCAGGTCGCCGCGAACCGTTTCCACCTCTTTCGGGAACTGAGCTCCCGGAGTTCGGACCAACGCCCGGACCCGGAAACCTGCCGCAAGAAGGGCCTGCACCAACCGCGTGCCGATAAAACCGGTAGCGCCCGCTACCAGTACGGTTCCCTGTCTGGGTTCCATATCATCTCCTTCGGTGACGCCAGTTTTTTTAAGTGTACACGACATACGGAAAAATGAAGGGTTGTTGTGCAGCATTCTTTCGAAAAATGCGTACGTGTGGAAATTGGGCAGGGCAGATGCCTGGTGGCTATGGTATGATTGGTCCGGAGGGATGTATGACAGCGGCGAGCCGGTTTTTGCCGAAGAAAATTGCCAGCAGTGATTTCATCCGGGAAGACCACTCGGTTTTTTCCCGGCAATGGATTGAGCTGCCTCATGCTGATCTGCCATTGCTTACCCCGGCATTTCTGGTGGAGAGCTATCTGTGCTACCTGAGAAAGAGCACCCTTTCAATCATACGTCCGGTGCGAAGCGGTGGCAAAACAATCTTTGCCCTGTTCGGTTCGTTTTTACCGCTGCTCATATTTTCAGGTCCTGAATTCAGCGAAGATGACCACGCGCAATCCGCGATACTTCGCATCAATGGTGGACTGCTGGTGCAGCGCAATGAATGCGGCAAGGGAATGCTCTCCTTCAAAATCGAGGTTGTTGGCGAGGGGGTCAAGGTTGCCGTTGAGGTATCCGATTACTGCCCCCTGCTGTTGGGACGGGCCAAGCCGTCAAAATTGCGGAAGTGGCTCTACCGCTGTACCCAGGCTCTGCTTCATAGGAAAATAACATCCCGGTTTCTGTATTATCTGCACTCTCAGCTGGAAAGCGGAAAGTCACGCCGTGGCTCACTGACTGGCAAGAGGGGGCAGCCGCTGGCATGACCACGTGGTGTAGAGATGCTGGCGGCATGGCTTTTGGGCATGTGCCGGGTGAACAGACATCAGTACCAAAAGGGGGGCGATGGTGTTTCCAGTGAGAAAGGTGATGGCGATAGTTGTTTGCGCAATGCTGGCGGGCTGTTTCCAGGTGGAGACCACGGTTCGGCTCAACCCTGACGGCAGCGGCACGGTCGAGGAGAATATGCTGCTCAGCGGAAAGATGGTCGAACAGATGGAGCAGATGGCCATGGCGTTTGCCGGGCCTGACGAGAAAGCGAAGCCTTTTTCTCTCTATGATCCGCAAAAACTTCGGGAACGTGCGGTCGGCATGGGTTCGGGAGTTGTCTTCGTCTCCGGCGAACCGTTGGAGAAAGAGGGGTTCAAGGGCTATCGGGCGACCTACTCCTTCAAGGATATCAATACGCTGAAACTGAGTCGCAAGGCTGAGGGACCGATGTCGGATGGTGACGGTTCCAAGGGCGGCACCGAGCAGCCGATTCAGTTCCGGTTTACGCCGGGACGGGAGGCGCGTCTCGTCGTTATTCAGCCGCATGCGGAGAAACAGACAGAACAACCGGCCCCTGATACGGTACCGCAACCGGCCAAGGAACAAAAAGCGTCAATGACGCCCGATCAGGAAAAAGCAATGGTTGAAATGCTGAAAGGGATGAAGTTTTCCCTTGCTATCGAAGTAAACGGAACCATAACGGAAAGCAATGCCAGCTACCGAAACGGCAACCGGATTACCCTGTTCGAACTCGATCTCGGTCGTATGGTGCTGGATGCTGAAAAGCTGGAGCTGCTGAAAAAGGCCGAACCTGCTTCGCCGGAAGAGGCGAAAGAGATACTGAAGGCTCTGCCCGGGTTCAAGATGGAGTTGAATGATCCGCTGGAGCTTGTATTTACCTGAAAAAAGCCTTGTAGCGGGTAAGCCGTCTGCTGTCGACAGAGACATTGTTCAAGTGTCCACCCGCAAGCTATCGGCAGGGGCTGGGTTGGAACAGTATTTTTTTCGGGTTGTCGGCTGGACATCGTTCCAGGCACTTCATGGAAAGGATCGGAAATTGATAGAGGTTGAAACGGAAAATACCGGAGTGGGCCAGTCTGCTGCCGATGATGGGCGTCGGCAGGGATACGACTTCGATCTCGCCATTATCGGCGGCGGCTTCAGCGGTGTCTGCACTGCCTGGCACCTGCTCACCCACACGGGGCTGCGGCCTGCGTTCCGCTGCGTCATCATTGAGCCGGGCGAGCGGCTCGGGGCGGGGCTGGCCTATCGGACCGATTCCCCCTACCACCTGCTGAACGTGCGCGCCAGGGGGATGAGCATCACCGCCGGCGATTCACGTTCCTTTGTCCGGTGGCTCGCCGAGGTTGCCCCGGAATATTCAGCCGACGATTTTGTGCCGCGCGGTGTTTATCGCCGCTACATCAACGCTTGCCTGGAGCAGGCGAAGGAACAGCGGCCGCCGGGCGCTTTGACCGTGTTGCAGGATGAAGTCCGGGCCGTGAAGCCGGAGGCCGGCTCTCGCGGATACCTGCTGAGGCTCAAGGCGGGTGGCGCCATCCGCGCCCGTGCGGTGGTTTTGGCGGTCGGTAACCTTCCCCCCAGTTCACCGTTGGGCAACGGCCTGCTCTGCTCGCCCTGGTGCGGGTCCATCGACTACCGCCGTATCGGGACACTCGCCATCGTCGGTGCCGGCCTTACCGCGCTGGACGTCATCCTGGATGCTGAAGCAGCCGGATTTTCCGGGCGGTACTGGGTCATCTCCCGCCATGGCCTGTTCCCTCGCTGCCACCGGGAGCCGTTTCTGCCGGTTCCTCCTGAGCTGCGCGAGTGGGCCGGGCAACTCGCGGCGTCCCGGCCGAAACTCCGCCAAGTCCTGCGGGCTTTTCAGTTGCAACGGAAGTCGGGGGTTCACTGGGAGCCCTTGGTGGACGCGCTCCGTAGCGTTGCGCCGAGCATCTGGAACAGTTTCGATGTGGCGGATAAACGCCTTTTTCTGCGCCATCTCCGCACTTTCTGGAACACCCACCTTCACCGCTCGTGCGAGAGAAGCATTCAGGTGGTGACGCGACTGATGGATTCCGGACGACTGGAGCAGATCCATGCCCGGGTGACCGCTGTCGAACAGCGGCAGGGGAGTTGCGACTCGGCAGTTCGGCTGCTGTTGCGTTCGGGAACGGTTTCGACCCTTGATGTGGATGCGGCAGTGGACGGCATGGGACTTTTTTCCAATATTCGCAAGACCGACTCACCGCTGGTTGCCCAGTTGCTGGATGACGGCCTGGTGCAGCCGGATGACTTTTGTCTCGGTTTGCGGGTGACTGGTATGGGGCACTTGCTGGCGGCGGACGGTACCGTCCGTTCGGATATGTTCACGGTCGGCACGCTGCGTCGCGGCGAAGAGTTGGAATGCACCGCCGTGTCTGAAATAAGACGGCAGGTAGCGGCGATGGTGAATGAGATCGTCAGGTTTATGGCAGTGGCAACGTCGGCCGAATCGGCTGCAGACCCTTCGATTGAGTACAGATAGCCTTTCTTTCCTTGCTGGTGTCCTTGCGCAGCAGGCCGGAGATGTCTCGCAAATATCCGCTACCTGTCAGTCACCACCTTTCCCGTTGTCAGGCGGCATGGGAGGACACTGCTCCTGCCATGCCGTTACTCGTTAAGCTTGTCGTCAGGGCCAGGCTTGTGTTGCCACCGGCCCTTTTTGCCTGCTCCAGCAAGCGGTCGCATTCATATCCGCTGCTTTTTTTGCTTTGTCGATGTCTTCCTGTTGTCCTTTTCTCTCTCCCGTGACCACTGGCAAATAGTGACAGCAACTGCTCGGTGCATCGTTGCCACAACCGGATCACGTCCATTTTCTGCGTAAGCAAACCGTCTATGCCGAATTTCTTTCTTACTCTCCACAGAAACCTGACCTGAAGAAGCGTATGGTGTCCAGGTCTTGAAATCTCTGGATCCGATATTTCATGCGGCAGCCTGTTTGAACTAAAGAAATTATCTGCCTCACCGATAAGACAAAGAAGCTGTTTGACCAGCCTGGGAATTGACCGATAAATCCCGGCAATGCCATGCCAGAAAGTCCTCCCGGCAGAGCCGGGCGAGAACCTCCCTGAAGCAAATTTCATTTGTTTACTGGTAAAAAATAATGGGTCGCCCCATGAACAAGAGGGATATGAGTGCCATGAAAAAACTGCTCTTGCTGCTGATGTTCTGCGTGTTCCTGGGAAGTTGCTCCGGCAACGATGCAGAGCAACCGTTGCTCGACGAAAGCGAATTGAAAGAATTCGTCCGGGCGGAAATGGCTGCTTATGGTGTGCCTGGTATACAGGTGTGCGTCAGGGATATCACCGGCAACAAAACCATTGCTTTTTCCCTTGGCTACTCCAATCTGCAAACCAAAGCGCCTCTTGATAACAGTACCCGGATAAAGATCGGCAGTATGACCAAGAGTTTTACGGCAATGGGTATCCTTCTGCTGGCCCAGCAAGGGCGCATTGATTTGAATGACGAGATTGGCAAGTACGTGAATACGGCAAGCGATGCATACCGTCACATAACCATAAAGCAGTTGATGAATATGAACAGCGGGCTCAGGGGGTATATTAACGATGATGACAGCGATTATATTACCGACCTGGTAATAGCCGATCCATCTCGTCAATTCACTCCTGAAGAGCTTGTTGCATACGGATTTGCCCTTACCGATGAGCAGGGAATGACCGGAGCCAGCGAGTTCCATTACAATAATACCAACTATATCCTGTTGGGTATGGTTCTCGAAAATGTCAGCGGAATGAGTTTTGCGGAATTCGTCCGCCAGGAAATTGTCGAGCCTCTGGGTTTGCCCGCAACCGATGTCCCCCTCGACAATAAGTACGGAAATAATGTCAGCAACGGCTATTACATCAACAGGAAAGAAAATACGACCGAGGATTATTCTGCCCTTGACCTTTCCTATGTCTGGAGTGCGGGAACGGTTATTTCAACCGCTTCGGATCTGTGCAAATGGATGACATTGATCGGGACCAATAGGGTGGTTTCGGGCAGTGTGCGTGCCTACGTATATGACGGGTTGGTGATTCAGGCGGGAGGCATTCACTACACGTCGGGTTTGATCAATGAACCTGACAGGTTATGGCACAATGGCACGGTGCTCGGTTATCACGGCGAAATGTGCTACCTGAAAAATAAGGGTATCGCAATTGCCGTGCTTTCGAACTGTTCGCTGGCAGGTATTGACGGGGACCCGATTAAGGAAATTATGAACGAAATAATCAGGCGGGTGAACAACTAGACCCGTGTATGGGTGCTTCTGGATTTTCGAATAGATGAGGTGAGTTGATGCTCAAGGTTTTTCAAGCCCGTTCAGATCGCCGGGCAGTTTTGCATCGGCATGCGCAGTCACAACCTGCTGGAGTTTCTCGATGGCAATAAAAGCTGCCCCGTTCGCAAGCAATAATTCCCCTGTCAACCAGGTTGCCCTGAAGCACAGCATCCGGAGGCAATGGCTGGTGCTGGCCCTTGGCCTGGCTGTGCTGGCCGGTGTTTTCGGTTACCAGAGCTACACCACCTATCGGGATGTTACCATTCAGGAGCACTACCGCCTGCAGACCCAGGCGCGGGCCATCGCGTCAAATGTTGAATATCAGCTTGAGTCTACAAACCTGACCCTGGCCTCGATCATCAAGGATATGCCCTATCTGCGGCACCACGAAAATCTGCAACTGGCCAATCGGCGCCTGCAGGCACTGTCGGATGCCATGCCCGGTATTCGCACCATGATGGTTCTTGACGCCGAGGGCACCGTGGTAGCTTCGAACCGGGAAGAGCTTGTGGGACGCAATTCCCGTGGCCGCGATTATTTTGCAACCCCCGCAAAAAGTAACAATCCTGAAACACTATACATGTCCCCGCCGTTCAGGACCGTGCTGGGGGCCTTCCTGATCAATGTGTCCCGTATCATTCCCGCGGCAGACGGCAGCTTTGGCGGTGTCGTCACTGCTGCGCTCGACCCGGAATACTTCAATGTTTTGCTCAGTTCCGTACTCTATGCCCCCGACATGTTGAGCGCCATAACCCACGGCGATGGTATGCGCTTTATCGTTGTTCCCCAGCAGGGTGAACCGCCCGGCAGTAATCTGGCAGTGCCCGGCAGTTTCTATACTCGGCACCGGGCAAGTGGCAGGCGGGAAAGCGTGTTGACCGGAAAATCTCCCGGTTATAGGACGGAACGGGTCATGGCGCTGCACACGGTCAAACCGCAAAAACTGCACGTGGATAAACCGCTCTATGTAGCCTGCAGCAGGGACCTTTCCGCTGTATATGAAAGTTGGCGTGAAAATACCGTCAAACAGGCGCTCGCTTTTCTCGTTATCAGTTTTCTTGCAGGGACCGGTCTGCTCTATTTTCAACGGCGCCAGCGAGGACTGGCATTACTGGCGGAGCAAACCCAGAAAATGACAAACCTGCGGCTTAATTTGATGGAATATGCGGCAACTCATGACATGCAAGAGTTTCTCAGTCATGCTTTGGATGAAGTATGTAGTGCCTGTGACAGTCCGATCGGTTTTTATCATTTTGTCGAGTCCGACCAGCAGACCCTCACCCTGCAGGCCTGGTCCAGCCGCACGCTGGAGGAATTCTGTTCCGCTGATCCGCACACACGGCATTACCCGGTGGAAAATGCCGGCGTTTGGGCCGACTGTATCCGCCAAAAACGCGCGGTTATTCATAACGATTACCTCTCGCTGTCCTACCGCAAAGGCCTCCCGGAGGGGCATGCTCCGGTAGTCCGCGAGTTGACCGTGCCGATCCTCCGTGCCGAACGGGTTATGGCAATCCTCGGGATCGGCAACAAGCCCGACGATTATACCGAGCTGGACGCTGAATTTGTTACCCACCTGGCTGACATCGTGTGGGAGATCACAGAACGTAAACGGAGTGATGAAGAGCGGTTCAAGCTGGGTCTCCGCTATAAGACGCTGCAGTCCGTGTCCCGTGACGGTATCCATATCCTCGATCAGGACGGTGCCCTGGTGGAGTCGAATGCTGCCTTTCGCCAGATGCTGGGGTACGGCGCAGAAGATGACCTGTCGCTGCATGTCAGTGATTGGGATGCCAGCATCTCTCCGGAAAAACTTGCGGCAAAGATTCGGGAGCTGATCCATGCCCCGGCAGTTTTCGAGACCAGGTTTCGGCGTAAAGACGGAACCATCTCCGATGTCGAGATAAGTGCCTGTGGCGTTCAATTGGGTGCCGAATGGTATCTCTACGCTTCGGCCCGAGACATCTCCAGGCGCAAGGAAATGGAGTCCTCGCTGCGGGAATCCCGCCAGTTCATGACCGATATCTTTGATTTCCTGCCTGACGCAACGTTTGTCGTGGACCGGGAAATGACCGTTATCGCCTGGAACAGGGCAATGGAGGAGATGAGTGGCGTAGCCAAGGAGCAGATGCTGGGACAGGGTGACCATGCCTATACCATTCCGTTCTATGGCGATCGGCGGAGTCAGTTGCTTGACCTGATCGATGTCAATGACGAGGAACTCAAGGCCAAGTACCAGGGTGTTGCCCGCCGGGGTGAATGCCTCTTTGCGGAAACCTTCTGCCCTGAACTGAATAACGGCAAGGGAGCCCATGTGTGGGCCGTTGTGGCCCCCTTATACAACAGTGATGGCACGAGAATCGGCGCCATCGAGTCTATCCGGGACATCACTGCCATCAAGGAGACAGAGGCCAACCTGGCCCGCTCCAACCGAGAACTGGAGCTGTTCGCCTATGTCGCTTCCCATGACCTGCAGGAGCCGCTCCGCAAGATTGCCGGGTTTACGGAACTGCTTGCCAACCGTTACCGGGGAACCTTTGATGAAAAAGCTGAATCCTATATGGCCTACATTGTTGATGGTGCCACGCGAATGCGCACCCTGATCAATGATCTGCTCAGCTACTCTCGGGTAATGCGCAGCAGCAAGGAACTGGCAAAAATCGACTGCTCCGGGGTACTTGCCAGGGTTGTCCGGGATATGGAATTGACTGTCAAGGAGAACGATGCCGAGATCGTCTGCGGGGCACTGCCGGTTGTTATGGCCGACTCGGCGCAGCTTGGGCAGCTGTTCCAGAACCTGATCAGCAACGCCATCAAGTACCGTGGCGTTGCGCCGCCCAGGATACGTATCGCTGCCGTCCGGCAGCGCAACCACTGGCTTTTCTCCGTAGCCGACAACGGTATTGGCATTGCGCCGGAGTTTTTTGAGCGGATCTTCGTTATCTTTCAGCGCCTGCATACCAGAACGGAGCATCCCGGTACCGGCATCGGTCTGGCGGTTTGCCAGAAAATCGTTGAACGTCACGGCGGTAAAATCTGGGTAGAGTCTACCGAAGGCACCGGTTCGACCTTCTTTTTCACCCTGCCCGTAATTCCACATGATCGGGAGAAACCTGCATGAGCAAGAGCCCCTTATATACCGTCCTGCTGATCGAGGATGATGCCGGTGACGCCCTGCTGATTGAAGAGATACTTGAGCAGCAGGAATGCCTGGCGCGCCTTGTCACTGCCGAGCGCCTTGCCGAAGGGATGAGCTGCCTGCAGCATATCAATTGCGATGCTGTGCTGCTGGATATGAATTTGCCGGATAGCAGCGGTCTTTCCACCATGACCCGCCTGATTGATTTTGCGCCCGGCATCCCGATCATTATCTTGACCGGCGACTCCGATGAATCCTTTGCTATTGAAGCGGTAAAATTGGGGGCACAGGATTACCTGGTAAAAGGGTCGATTGACGGCAAAATCCTGAAGCGTTCCATCTTTTATGCCGTTGAGCGCAAAAAATTGGAGCTTGCCCTGAAACAGACGCGAGACCTGTTTGAACGCCAGGCGCGCATTGACTATCTGACCGGCGTGTATAACCGTTTGATGTTAAACGAGCTGCTCGAAGCAGAGCAGCAACGGGCGAGGAGATCAGGCGCTGACTTGTCGCTGGTCATGTATGATCTGGACCACTTCAAAAAGATCAACGACAGTTATGGACACACGGTGGGTGATCATGTTTTGAAAGAGGTTGCGCAGCTTGCCAGCAATAATGTCAGGGCTCATGATATCCTGGCCCGTTGGGGTGGGGAGGAATTCGTGGTGCTTGTTCCCAATAGCGACTTGAATCAGGCAATCCTTCTGGCTGAGAAGTTGTGCTGCTTGTGCCGGTCGTATGATTTTGGCAATGGCCTGCAGGTTACCGCCAGTTTTGGTGTTACCCAATTCAGGGCAGACGACAATACCGAATCATTTACCGTCCGGGCCGATGAGGCACTGTATTTGGCAAAAAGAAATGGCAGGAACCGGGTTGAATCAATATAACCCGATACATTGGTATGAACGCAGTATCGTGAACGGAGATAGAATACCCATGAATGGAAAAAAGATTGTTGACGTACTACTGGTAGAAGATGACCCTGGTGATGTGGAACTGACCCGCGAAGGGCTTGCGGCAGGAAAGCTGCATGTCAATCTGCATACTGTTGATGATGGTTTGCAGGCGCTGAGTTATCTGCGGCGCGAGGAGCCATATCCGGACGCCGTTCGACCGGACATCATCCTGCTGGATCTCAACCTGCCGCGAATGGATGGCCGGGAAACGCTGAAAGAGATCAAGGCTGATACTCGCCTGAGAAGTATTCCGGTGGTGGTGCTGACAACCTCGGAGGCAGACACCGATATCCTGAAATGCTACGACCTTGGTGCCAGTTGTTATATCTCCAAGCCGGTCGGGTTTGATGCCTTTCTGAAAGTAGTCAAATCGCTGGAAGACTTCTGGTTTACCGTGGTCAAAATGCCGCCCAAGGATTAAGCTGTCAACAGCCTGTCCGTTGGCTGGTATGGAAAAATCCGCGTCTCCCCTGTGGTTGCCGTTGCTCCACAGGGGATTTTTGTTCCGGTCTGCACCATGCTCACTGCCACCTGCCATTGCCAGACTCTCTCGAGGACTTTCTCAAATAAAATCAAAACGGGAAGTTTTCGCTACAAGCTTGCCAATGCTGTGAGGTTTTATTGATAGTTTATTTTCTATACTGGCCTGCTGAGGATTGGAGAGTATACCCTGCGCAGCGAGGCCGCCATCAGTTCATCCAGTGGTTCCTTTCTTTGCTCCCTCCCTGTGCCCACCCGGCAATCGCCAGATAATTAAAAATATAATGTGATTTTGTCTTTAATTTTCAGTTATTTATAACTTTTTAGACTGTTGACAGCCAGCTGTTTCCAATTATGCTTTACTAGAGGTGTATTGTCCGGTCGAATGTTTTTACTAGAAGGAGTAGCGGTCAGAAGGAGGCACAAAATGGAAAAATATCAGTGCAGATGCCAGTACGTTTATGACCCGGAAATCGGAGATCCCACGCAAGCTATCCCGCCAGGCACGCCATTTGAAAAACTGCCTGACACTTGGGTATGCCCGTTGTGTGGTCTTGAAAAAAAATTCTTTGTCAAGAAAGAAGGGAAACCCACCTCGGAATCCGGACACCCCACCATCAAGGTCAAGGTAAAATGCTTCAGTACGCTGAGAAATGCCGAAAAGTGTGACTTCAAGGACGGAACGGAGCACGAGTTGTTTGAAGGCTCCAATGTGCATGACCTGGTCGAGAAACTGGAAATCCCCCTTGAGGCAATCATGATTGTCTTCGTCAACCACAAAGAAGTTGATTTCCAGACCGTCCTCAAAAACGGGGACCATGTGGCTCTGTCCCCGAAGACCGGGGCCATGTGAGGTGGCAGGGGGGCTCCTTATAGAGGCGCCGGGCTGGATTGGGACTTTTACGACGCCTCTAGTACGGCTTCAGTGCAAGAATATGGTTAGCGGGAAGGCTCCAGAACCAGGCACAGTGACTGATTTGTGTAAAAGATGGTGACCGATTACAAGAGGCTTTGGGGAACTTCCGGCCCAGCCCGGGTCTAGTGATTATAAGGGTTTCCGGATGGAAACCAATGAAGCCTGTGAGCTTGGGGGACGTCCCGCTTTACTCTGCATCCAGCCATGGTTGCACCACCAGCTTCTTCCGGTCAAGGTCCAGCGCCACCAGGTTTCCCAGTTCGGGAAGCATGCCGGTGAAGGCACCGTTATCGACGAATATCCGATCGGTAAGAAGGGACGCTTCAATGTCCCGCATCGGCCGGAACTTATGCCCGGTCACGGTAATCCTGCCACCCAGTCGGTTCCGATCAGGGATGCCCGACTCTTGCCAGAGCAGGTTGTGCGGCTGTGAGTCGTGAATGGGGTCCGTGGTATTGAACGCCAGGCCGGCGTGAACCAATAGGTAGTCGTCTTCCAGTTCCATGAGCGGCAGCGACAACAAGAGATTGACATACCGTTCTGGCAATTCGCCCACCTCCCGTATGCCGAAGCTCTGTAACATGTGCGCCCCCAATTGCTCCATCCAGTGGGGCGACCAGGCGTCGTGGTCTCCGGAGATGTTTCGCAGCAGCATGTCCTCGTGGTTGCCGCGGATCGGCCGAACCGTGAAACCTGCCTCGCGCAGGTTGAGGATCGTGTCCAGTACTCCCCGGCTGTCCGGTCCCCGATCAATCAGGTCGCCGAGAAGATAGAGCCGGTCTCCCCGGCGCAGGCCGAGTTTGCCGAGGAGAGCCCGGAAGGTGGTTGCTCCGCCGTGAATGTCGCCGATGGCGTAACGGTTCATAGTCATTTGTTCCTGTAGAATTTAGGAAAGTGTCCTGCCGCATCGTTTTTCGGGAGGAGGTGGCAGGATACCCGGGAGAGGTGGGGGCTCATCTTTGTTTATGCCGACAGCGGCCACCAGCTCCTTGTGGCAGTTCCTGCCCAATACCCGTCAGCCGGCACCGGAATATCCTGAAAGACCAAGCCTGACACTGTCAGAATCGAGATGCGCTGTTCGGTCGGGTTGTAAACCGTACCCAATCCTTTCAGGTACTCCCGGAAGACATCGCTGTCTATAATGCCGGTATCGCTGCGAAAACCGGCAGCGTTCTTGATGGCGGTAAAGCCGTCCCCGCCGCCGGCCACAAAGGCATTCACCACGGTGCGGTAGGTGGTGCCGCTTTCGAGCGGCTGATAGTTGCCCTTGCTGTCTTTCACCTTTAGCTCCCTGACCCGCGAGCCTTCGGCTGCTGTTGGCTGGACACTGAACCTGATGCCGGCCACGTAAGGCATGGCCGGCGGCTGCCGGTCCGGATATCGACCAAGCAGAAACCCGATCCCCTCTTCCAGTGCCTGTTTCAGTTCCTCGCCGGTCAGGTCTACCAATACCAGGGTATTGCCAAACGGCATGGTTTCCAGCACATCCCCCACCGAGATGTCACCTTTCTCCAGGTCTCGCCGGACCCCGCCGTAGTTGAGGAGAGCCAGCTGTGCTTTGGGCAGCGCGGTAAGCATGGAGTCGGTCGCCAGGGGACCGGGGCCGCTGTTCAGGCCTCGCACGATGTCGTCCGCGGCCGTTGCCACGACCACCGAACCGAAATCTTCCACCTGCTTTGCATACGGTGCAAGGCGTGCCAGCACTATCGGATCTTCGGCAATAATCCGGGCGGTGCCGGACTGGTTTAGGGTGCTGATGATTTCCCGGTATGGTTCGGAGTTTGGCGGCACCAGTTCGCCATTGCGGGTAAAGCTGTCCCCGAGCGGGATAATCGTTCTGCTGCGGTAGCTGAGCACTTCGCCATCCGGCGTAAAGCTCACCCGTAGTTTGCCAAGCAGATCGCCCCACTGCCAGGCCTGCAGTACCAGTACCCGCTTGCCGTCAGGCGCCAGTTGTTCGGTTGGATAGGGACCTGCCGGAGCCAGGCCGAGGGTGGCGAGATCCGGTTCATTTCCCAGCAGGCTGTGGCTATGACCGCCGACAATAATATCAATCCCGGAAAGCTGGGCTGCCAGGATTTTATCCTGTGCATAGCCGAGGTGCGAGAGCAGGATGATCTTGTTGATGCCCTGGGCAGTCAGAACGGCGACCTGCTGCCGGGTGCTCTCAATCGCGTCTTTGAACACCGCTTTGCCGACATCGAGGGTGGTAAGGGGGGTGGACTCGGTGGTAACGCCGATTATTGCGACCTTTTCTCCTTGTATCTCCTTGACCAGGTACGGCGTAACCAGCGGTTCGATGGCGGGTTCCGCGGAGAAATCTATATTTGCCGAAAGCCAGGGAAATCTGCAGCGATTGATCCAGCCCGGAATAGGTGAGGTTCCCCGGTCGAATTCATGGTTGCCGAAAGTCATGGCATCTACTCCAAGCAGGTTCAGGAAATCATACTCTACCGTGCCATTGAACAGGGTAAAGTAGAGCGTGCCCTGGACGGCATCGCCGCCATGCAGCAAAAGCAGGTTGGGGTCTTCGGCCCGCATCAGGTCGATGGCTGTCTTGAGGCGGGCAAAGCCACCCAGTTGAGCGGTGGTAGCGACGCCGCCGATTGTCAGATTGACCTCCTCCGGTTCCAGGTGGGAATGGGTGTCGTTGAGGTGAACCAGGGTAAGGGTGAAGCCTGGAGGCCGGCTGTTGCCGCCACAGGCGGTCAGAAACACCAGCAGCAGCACGGCAGATACCAGTGTGGC
>JAQUHN010000114.1 GCA_028683555.1 Geobacteraceae bacterium
CAGTCTGAAGACCTTCGTCCGCGGGTCTTTTTTTTCACTACAGCCAGTCACATTGGTCCCCCAGACATGCCACCCGCAAAGATCCCCGTAAACGGAAGGATAGTACTGTAGTATACTTACGATACAAGGAGTAAACTGAGCAGACCTTCCCCACTCCAACCGGTATTGTCGTGGGAGAAAACCATGAACCTTCACCCGTCACTGATAAAAGTTTCCGATTGCCTCTGTGAGCTTCCCATCACCTACAAGCCTGGCATGCTGGTTCCGGCTCGTATCTATGCCACCGAAAAACTCCTGAAACAGATGGATCAAGGCGTGTTCGAACAGGTAACCAATGTCGCCTGCCTGCCGGGCATCATCGATTATGCGTTCTGCATGCCGGACGGCCACTGGGGCTACGGGTTTCCCATCGGCGGGATGGCGGCGATGGATCCGCAAACCGGAGTAATCTCGCCTGGCGGCATCGGTTTCGATATCAACTGCGGCATGCGCCTGGTCCGCACCAACCTCACCCTGGACGAGGTCCAACCCGAACTCCACCGCCTGGTGGACACCCTCTTTACCCGGGTACCGTCCGGCGTCGGCTGCAGCGGTTTCGTCAAGCTGTCCCGCGACGAGTTTCGCCGGGTAACGGAAATGGGCTCCCGCTGGTGCCTGAAAAATGGTTATGCCTGGCAGGAAGACCTGGAAATGACCGAAGAAGGGGGATGTTTCCCGAGCGCCGACGCAACCACCGTCAGTGACAAGGCCGTGGAAAGGGGCTTTGATCAGATCGGAACGCTCGGTTCCGGCAACCACTACCTGGAAATCCAGGTGGTAAAACCGGAAAATGTCTATGATCAGGAAACTGCCCGGGCCTTCGGCTTCACCCTGCCGAACCAGGTGGCAATCATGTTCCACTGCGGCAGCAGGGGTTTCGGCCACCAGGTGGCAACAGATTATCTCAAGCTTTTTCTCAGCGTGTCCGGCAAGAAGTACGGCATCAAGGTCAATGACAGGGAACTCTCCTGCGCACCGTTTCATTCCCGTGAAGGCCAGGACTATTTCTCGGCAATGAAATGCGCAGTCAACATGGCATTTGCCAATCGCCAGGTAATCCTGCACCGCATCCGCGAGGTATTCTCCACCATCTTCCACCGCTCCCCCGAAGACCTGGGTATGAGCATGGTCTATGACGTGGCCCACAACACCGCGAAACTTGAAAAACACCTGGTGCATGGCAAAAAAACCGAGATTCTGATCCACCGCAAAGGAGCTACCAGGGCTTTCGGCCCTGGTATGGAAGGACTGCCGGACCGCTACCGGGAAACCGGCCAGCCGGTAATCATCGGTGGCAGCATGGAAACCGGATCCTACCTTCTGGCCGGCCTTCCCGGAGCACGGCACACCTTCTGCACCACCGCCCATGGCAGCGGGCGGGCCATGAGCCGCCACCAGGCGAAAAAACTATTCCGCGGCCAGAAACTGCAACGGGACATGGAGGAACGCGGCATCTATGTTCGGACCGCCTCCTGGGGCGGCCTCGCGGAAGAGGCGGGCGCCGCATACAAAAATATCGACGATGTAGTGGAAGCGACGGAACTGGCCGGGCTCAGCAAACGCATCATCCGCCTGGTGCCGATCGGCAATATCAAGGGATAGGAGCAACAGTGGAGGAAATGTTTCTCGCCGCGGCGGAAGCTGCCCTCGGGGTGATGATCGAGCACCCGGAAGCCATCAGCGGACAGGAACACCTCTCCTTCCAACTGGAAAACGAGGAATTGGATATGCTGCTGTTTGATTTCCTGCAGGAGATCATCTATTACAAGGATGCCCGCCGTCTCCTGCTGCGCATCGTTTCCCTGCAGATCGACCTGAAATCAACTCCCTTCACCCTCACGGCGAACGCTGCGGGCGAAACCATGATCCAGGGTCATCACCCGCTGCTCACCGACGTAAAAGCAGTAACGCTGTACCGTTTGGCTGTGAAACGGGATAAAAAGGGCTGGCAGGCAACTGTTGTGCTGGATGTCTGACCCGCCGGCTACGCTGTCCCTACGCCAGTTCTTCCACTGCGCGACGGACCCGGGCCACGATCTCCGGCGGTGTTTCTCGTGCACAGTCCAGCGGCTTGCCGAAACAGACCCGCACCCGGCCGCGCCGGGGCCACGCCACTCCGGGAGGCATGATGTTCTCCATGCCGAAAATCCGCACCGGCACCACCGGGATGGAAAGTTCCCGCACCATCAGCCCCACGCCCAGCCGAAACGGTTGCAGCCGCCCGTCACGGGACCTGGCTCCTTCCGGGAAAAGCAAAATATTGATACGGTGATCGGCAAGTTTCCCCATAAAGGCAAGAGATGACCGGAAACCCCTGGTCTGGGACAAGGGGAAAAGATTGAGGAGAATTGTCCCGTACTCATAGGCAAACCGTTTCCAGAGTTTTCCCACCCAGGTTCGGTAGTTGAGAAAGAAAAATTCCTCCCAGGCCGCCGTCGCGGTAGCATAGCGCCAGCGGGCAGGAAGCGTCGACATGATCGCCGGCTGGTCCAGGTAGCTGAGATGGTTTGCCACGAACATGACCGGAGCGTCCACCCCGGCGAGGTTTTCCAGTCCGCGAACCTCGATCGATACGAACATCCCGAGCAGGCGGTGGTGGAACATGACGTCTAACAATTGCCTGACCCGGCACAGGGGCCGGCAATTCACCCAGAACCGCAGTTTCCGCCCAGCCTCCGGCCGTTCCCGCCGTGCGATGATCGCCCGCAGTTCCGCCACCGTCGTTGCCGTTCCGATCAGGGAATCCTCCAGGTCGAGACGGAATTCCTGCTCGAGATCGGTCAGCAACTCCAACTGACCGATGGAGGTCAAACCAAGATCGTTCACCAGGGTAGACTCTTCCCTGATGGCTGCAACAGCAACTCCCGTCACCCGGGCAATAATGCTGACCAGGCGGTCTGCCGAAAACGGTACCGACCCTCCCCTTGCCCCGGAAATCCGGTCCTTCACCAGGAATTTACGGATCTTGAGGGTGGTGGTTTTCGGAAACTCCGGTTCCGGCCAGACCGTAAAGCCGGTGACCCGCTGCAGCGGGTCGAGGCGGCTGTTGGCTTCCTGCAGAATCTCGCCGGGGCTTCTCCCGCTGCCGTCAAGCAGCAGCACGGCATGCACTTCCTCGCCACTCCCCCGGTCAATCCCGACAACGCAGGACTCGCGCACCCCAGGCAGCGAATCCAGCAGGTCCTCCAGTTCACCGGGCAAAACATTAACTCCAGCGGCGGTCACGATCAACTCCTTCTTGCGACCCATGATCCGCAGTGAGCCGTCGGGGTCCATCCGCCCGAGGTCACCGGTCTTGAACCAGCCATCCGGGCTAAAGGCTTCCCCGGTGGCGACTTCATTCCGGTAATATCCCGGAAAAATATTCGCCCCCCTGGCAAGCACTTCACCCGCATCGATCCGGATCTCCACCCCGGGAAGCGCCGTCCCTACGGATCCCTCCAACTGTTTCTCCATGCTGTTGGCCGTGAGGACCGGGGCACACTCCGTCAATCCGTATCCTTCGATCACCCGGAAGCCCATGGCACACCAGAAGCGGAACAGTTCCGGTGCCAGGGAGGCGCCGCCGGAAACGAACAAAACGAAATTGCTGCCGAACTTCAGCTGGATCGGAAAAAAAAACCGTTTCCTTAGCCCGAACGGAATGCGCATCCCGATCCGCTGCAGCAACCGGAACAGCCCTGTCATGCCCACCGCTGCCACCTGCCGTTCGATTCCTGACCTCAGCAGCTGAAGAAGTCGTGGAACGCAGATCGCGGCACGAATGTCCTCTTCGTCAAAAGCCTCGAGAATCGACGAAGGTTTGAGAGTTCGGAGGTACACAATTGATGCGCCATGGAGGAGAGGGGTCAGGAAGCCACCCATCTGTTCGAACATGTGGGAAAGGGGCAGCAAAGAAAGGAAGGTATACTCCGGTCCGACAATGGGAATTCGCTCGTTCACCTGATACAGGTTAGAGATCAGGTTGCGGTGGGTCAGCACGACCCCCTTGGGACTGCCGGTGGTACCCGAAGTGTAGATGATCTGTGCGATATCAAGGGGATCGACAGCCCGGGCCCCGGCCAGGGGCGCCATCTCTTGCAACAGGAATTCCAGGTCCTCCGCCAGCACCGTCTGTCTGCCGGGGATCCGCTCTTCCTTGTAACGGCTTGCAACAACCAGTCGCACGTCGGTCAAATCGGCGATGGTCTCGGCCCGTTCCCGGTCAGAAAGAAAGTCGACCGGCACGATCACCGCCTTGCGGGCAACGCAACCCCAGAACGTTACTGCCCACCACGGGCTGTTCGGCGCCCAAAGGAGAACCCGGTCGCCTTCCTGCACGCCGTGTTCGGCCAGCAGGGCGTTCATCTTCAAAGAAAGCGCTGAAAGCTGTTCGTAGGAATACACCCGCCGGCGCACCCCTGTCCGGTAGATAAGCGCCGGTTTGACGCCACGCTGGCAGAAGGTCTGGAACAAGTCAAGCAGGATTCGCATGCCTATGCCTCCGGTTTGCACCATCTTCTGTCATGGTACCATTAAGCCCATGCAGCGCAACTGTTCCAGTCAGTTACAGCCACTAGTGTACCGTGGGATTATTTCATTTCTTTTACTTCCGGTTCTTTTGCCCCCCTGCCAGCGTTGTGGCTCTTCGACAGAGCCATGCTATGCCTGCATCATCCGCCTTGCCAGCAGACAAACTCCTCAGAATTGATAGTGCGAACTAATCGCACGGGACACTAGCCAACCGAAAAAAACCACAAAGACGTGCAGGGAGGAAAAATTGCTGAAACCACCATACTATCCTGGAAAAACCGCTTTTTAACCATTTCAAAATCCGAAACTCTTTTCCTGCCCGCTGTTCGTGATACGCTTTTTATACCGACAGCAAAGCATCTCTCATTCTGATGACACACCAAAACTGCTTGGAATGAATCGCCGCTTGAGATAAAGTTGAATTAAACAGCACTTCATGTGAAAGAGACAACAAGGGGGAAACCATGATTGCAATGCTGATTCTACTTGTCCTTGCGGGAGGTTTGGCGTTTTTCGCCATTGGAATCTATAACGGACTGATTCGCGGCCGCAACGAGGTTAAAACCGCATGGAGCTCAATCGATGTCCAACTGAAGCGGCGCCACGACCTGATTCCGAACCTGGTGGAAACGGTCAAGGGATATGCCGCCCACGAACGACAGACCCTTGAGGCGGTAATCGCGGCTCGCCAACAGGCCGTGAGCTTCTCCGGCGGCATCGAAGAGCGCGCCAAAGTCGAGAATGCCCTCACCGCAACCCTCCGCTCCCTGTTCGCCCTGTCGGAAGCTTACCCCGACCTGAAAGCCAACCAGAACTTCCTCTCACTCCAGGAAGATCTCTCCGCCACCGAGAACATGATCAGCTTCGCCCGCCAGTATTACAACGACGCCGCGATGCGCTACAAGAACCGGATCGAGATCTTCCCGGGCAACATCGTGGCGAACATGTTCTCATTCAAGCCTGAGCCATTTTTTCAGACCGAGACGGCTGAGGAACGAGAAGCGCCGCAGGTGCGGTTCTGAGGGGTGCACGCAACCAGGCAATTGACTTCTATCGCATGAGAGGATACTCGCATGATGTTGGACAAAGAACGCCGTCGTTCCTTGAAACATACCTGGCGCGAGAATCAGGAGACACGGAAAAGATTCCGGTGACAGGACTCTTTTCCGGAGCGTGCAGAAGATCTCCGGTCACAGATGCTCCAGTGCAGATCAGATGGAATTACGATTAAATACCGCAATCGCTGCATCCGCAAGGTGCAGATTGTCCTGGTGCGCACCTTTGCGCTCCAGTCAAAAGATGAGTTCACGGTTCGTATCGACGCCCACACCAGGCGAATCTTCCATAAAGGGTAACAGCCATGGCAGGAAGACCGCTATGTATCGTAATTCAAAGTGTACTGGACCTTCGGTCGGCTGGAAGCTGATTGGAAGCTGAAGGAAGTGAACGTCCTTTCCCGGCAGGACCATCTTCCGAAGCAAGTCACGGTGAGAACGGCTTGGGAAAAGCAATTATCCATTTGCTTATATAGCGCATGTTTGCTACAAAGAGGCTGCTATTTCTGTTTCTTTTGCCAGAGTCTCCGCATTCGTTGGAGGTGCCCCGTGCCCGACCGGAAATACGCTCTAATCATCGTCGACATGCAGAATGACATCGTCCTTCCCGGCGCCCCGGCCTGCGTTGCCGGCGCTTTTTCCACGGTACCCCGGATCAGAAGACTGCTCGATCATTTTCGGGCCGATGGTTTCCCGGTTTTCCACGTGGTGCGTGAATATCGAGCCGACGGCAGCGATGTGGAAATCACCCGACTGGAAAGTTTTCTGTCAAACCGACGCTATGTTATTCCCGGCACCAAAGGGTGCGAAATTGTCGAAGAACTCAAGCCGCTTCCCGGCGAACACCGCATTGTCAAGCAGCGGTTCAGCGCCTTCATGAATACCGAACTGGACTTCATGCTCCGACGTCTCGGCACAACACACCTGGTTGTCTGCGGAACCCAATACCCGAACTGCATTCGAACTACGATTTTCGATGCCGTGGCGTACGGCTATCACGTCATCAACATAACAGACGCAACATCGGCGCAATCGTCCGGAATTGCGGCTGCCAACATCCTCGACATCAGAAATATCGGCGTAAAATGCGTCACAACCGATGAGTTTCTCGCCACGCTTGACCGCCCCTGAATAGTCACTGAAAATTGCAGCTTCTGCACCTAGCCTTTGACCAGGGTTTCTGAACCAGTCAAAACACCAAGAGTGCCAAACGTTTTTGCATACTTACGCAACACTTTGGAGACACAAAAATGATAAAATTCCTGCTTCTGCTGATTGTCGCGAGCACCTCCTTCATCTCCGCCCAAACTTCTTTCGCCGTGGAACCGGGCACCACGGACACGGTCTTCAACAAGAGGCTGATAGCCAAGATCAAACCGATGCTGACCTATGGTCAGGTTGTCGCCCTGGCAGGAGCACCGGGCGTAAAAATCGGCCAATCCGCAAAAACGAAACCTGCCACGGTACAGTATCGCTGGAATGGGGGAAAAAGATCGGTTCTCACCGCGCGCTTCTCCAACAACCAACTGGTGGAAGCAATCGTACTCGTACCCAATGGCAGAACTTTCGCACTAGGCAAGGATGGGACGACAAAAGACTTGGGATATCAGAAGTAAGGACAGGGCTTGTCGCCGCTTTAATGAAAACGTGCGGACTTGCTGCAAACGTACGAAACCACCAAGCTGCCCGAACCCGCAGGTAATGAAAGGAGCTTTCAGATATTTCTATGCGCAGATCTAGAAAACAGATAGAGGTTTCCGGGACTGTTTCCCTAAAAAAAACCGATATGGCTTTTCTGGGAGGAGAAAGAATCGCCCTTCTGGAAAAGATCGATGAATACGGATCCATCAGCAAGGCAGCCAAGGCTGTCGGCGTAAGCTACAAAACAGCATGGGACACGATCAATACGATCAATGACATGTCGGAGAAACCGCTTTTTATCCGCGTTACCGGCGGCAAGTCCGGAGGAGGAACCCGCCTCACCGAAGAGGGCAAAGACCTGATTCGCACCTATCGAATCATTGAGGAAGAACACGAAAAATTCCTCACCAACCTGGAAGACAAAATGGGCGGCGTTGACGAACACAGTCTGGAAAGGCTCATCAAGAAGATTTCCAAACAGGCCAGTGCGCGGAACATCTTCGCCGGTACAATCGAAAAAATCGTCCCCGGAGAGACACGATCCGAAGTGACTCTCACCTTGAAGCAAGGGAAAACGATTGTCGCCATTATCACCAATGAAAGCGTCCGTTCACTGGGGCTGCAGAAAGGAAGCGATGCATATGCCATCGTCAAGGCGGGGTCGGTAATCATCGGCGTCGGCAAACAAAAGATGAAGGTGAGTATCCGTAACAAGCTGCCGGGAAAAATCGTCAGCGTAACACCCGGCGCCGTCAACTCGGAAGTGAAAGTCGAAATAGCGGGCGAAAACATTATCAGCGCCGTAATAACGAACGAGTGCGCCACGGATCTTATCCTGAAGAACGGGGATCCGGTCTGGGCCATGTTCAAGGCTTCCAGCGTCATCATGGGCGTCGGCTGAGCAGGGAGCCATCCAGCTCCACTCACAGATCTTTTTCCGAAAATACCGCTACAGCCTGCCCGAGCGGAATATGCCTAGCAGCAGCCACACCCCCATTAACCCGGCAACGGTATAGCCGAGGAAGGCGAAAGCCGGTATACCCAGGATGTGCGGACCCTTGTCCGTCTGCATGATGAGGGATGAGCCGACCAGGAGAGCAGCGATGATAAGGCTGGAAGAGAGGCGATTACCGGACTTGTCGAGCTCCCGGATGAAGTGTTCCAGCCCCCGGTGTTCCAGATCAATCTTGAACTTGTTGCGATTAAGCCGGTTCAGAATCTCCTTCACATCGTCGGGCATTGTTCTGGCCAGGTTATAGTAGGACTGCAAAGAACTTCCAACCTCTCTGGCGATATGTCGCGGCGCCAGCTTTTCGGCTGCGGCCTTTTCCACAAAAGGCCGCAGCCGCTCAACCATGTCGAACTCCGGGTCAAGCATTCTGCCCATCCCCTCCACCGTCACCAAGGCCTTGGCCAGCATCATGAAGTCCGGCCGGAAATGAATCCGGTACGCGGCGATAAGCTCGATCAGGTCACCAAGGATTCTTCCCACCGACATTTCGGCAAAGGGCACTTCGTAAAAATCATCGATGAAGTCAGAGAGATCCCGCCGCAATGCCCTGCCGTCAAGGGTATCGGTAATATCGCCGGAATAAAGCAGCAAGGATATAATGCGATCCGGGTCTCTGCCGATCACTGACAGGAGAAAATCGGCAAAAAACTCCCGGGACGACGGATCGAGCCGCCCCATCATGCCATAGTCCAGCAGGCAGACAACATTTCCCGGCAGGATGAAAACATTTCCCGGATGCGGGTCGCCATGGAAATAGCCATGTTCCAATACCTGGCGGAGAAAAGCATCCGCCCCCCTTCGGGCAACGAGTTTCCGGTCAAGGCCGGCCTCATCCAAGGCATGCACCTCGGAGACTTTGATGCCGTGTATGCACTCGAGAGTGAGCACACCGGAAGATGTTCTTTCCCAGTATACGTGCGGAAAACGGATGGAGGCATCACCGGCAAAATTTGCCGCTATCCTTTCGATAGTACGACCTTCCCGTGACAGGTCCAGTTCGCGGCGGATACTCCTGGCGAACTCCTTGACCAGTGCCACCGGATCGAAACAACTGTTCTCGGGAAAATGGCGCTCCACCAGAATGGCAAGCCCCATGAGAACCTCGATGTCGGTTTCCACTTCCGCGACAATGCCGGGCCGACGTATCTTCACCACCACTTCTTCCCCGGACTGCAGGTAGGCGCCATGGACCTGGGCAATGGAAGCTGCGGCAATCGGTTCTGTCCGGAACGAGGCGAAGAGCTCCTCTATTTCACCGCCAAGCTCTTCCCGCAATCGGATTCGCACCTGGGAAAAGGAGAAACCGGGAACCTGGTCCTGCAGCTTGGAGAACTCCGCGAGGTAGTTTTTTGGCACAATGTCGGGCCGGGTGGAGAGAAGCTGTCCCAACTTAATGAAAGTAGGGCCCAGCTCCTCCAGCGCAAGACGCATCCTTTCAGCAGGCGACAGACGGGCAATCTCCCCCTCACTGCGGCGGAAAAGCCTCGCACCGCGCGCCATGAACTGGGTAAGGTGAAGGTGCTCGATCAGGCTCTCGAAACCATAGCCGATCAACACCCCGATCACCTGTCGCACACGCCTGAGACTGCGGATATTCAGCTTGATCCCCAGAAGACTCGACATCTCGTGCCTTTCATCCTTTCCGCAGGGTCTCTTCCAGTTCCTCAACCCGCTTCAGCAGAAGATTGAATTCTTCGCGCGGGACCAAACCAACCTTGTCGACAACCCTTTTCACCTCGGTTTCCGCCATTTCAAACAAGCGCTGCCGCCCTTCCTGCGCCAGTTCCTGAGTCCTCTCCAGGAAAGCCTTGCCCTCTTCCTCGCTTACCCGGCAGGATTCCTTCAATTCGGCAAGAAACTCATCCGTCTTTTTCTTGGAAAGAGCTACAGCACCCATTCCGGCAAAAAACGCCTTCTCGAGCAGATCAAACATGACGGCCTCCTTCGACTGGTATAGTTTCGACAAAACGCACTTCATCAGGGTGACATCCTGCTGCCAGGAAACCACCGGAAACCTTCTGGACAACGGCAATCTCATTACCACAGGCAGTCTCAGAGTACTGTCATGGCAACCGAAGCGAGCGAACTGAAACGGCATTCGAATCTGCACAGGCCGCTCCTTGCAACGCTGCAGACCTCTTAGTAACGGTACCAGAAAACACCAGGATTTCAATCCGTTACCTATTAACCACCGTTTTCCGTCGCAACAGCTACAATGAGTATTTCTCATATTTTTTGCATACAAACAAAAAGATATGTGGTATCGTGGCAAAATCTTTTTGATGCTTAGCGAGACCCATGGGCTCTCAAAGTCCATGGGTCTCCTGGTCTTTGTGCTTTGGAGTTCTGTGTAATACACGCCAAACCGGCCTGAATGGAAGTTTCACCGGAGAAGGACCGTTTCCGGCCGTGAAAGGAGATTCAATAGTGGATGTTATTGTACGCGGCAACGATATTGAGAAGGCGCTTCGCGACCTGAAGCGTACCCTGCAAAAAGAGGGATTCTTTAAAGAGATAAAAAAGAGGAAGTATTATGAAAAACCTTCCGTGAAGAAGAAACGCAAGCAGGCTGAGGCCGCTCGACGGCGCAGGAAGGCCATGCGATATCGGCGCCCCGAACGGGACTGATGTTTTGCAAGGGAATCAATCTATTAACCATGCCAGTCCCGCTGAACCGGCATGGCAACTTCAGAAAAAAAAGCCCCGGCACTACCGGGGCTTTTTTGCGTCCTTGAGAAAACTATTCCAAGGCTGACCTTCAGGGCACAGGTGAGTCTGTCTCCGGCCGGAGTTCCATGACGCCTGCGCCGCCCTGCCCCGCAAACCCGGAAACTCTCACAAGCCGGACCCCCTGCAGAATATCCCGGCTCAGATCGGCCAGAGCCTGTCCCATTGCCTCAACAGCCGAATCATAGCCGGAGCCCGTTACCGGCTTTCTGACATCCGACTCACGTAGCAGCAACACACTCTTGCCATCCTTTCCGTAGATCACCCATTGCGCCTTCAGCACGGCTTCCTCACCCTCGGTAACGTCGAACCGGCTGATCTGCACAGCCACCCGGAAGTCGTTCGGAACACCCCGGCGCCACGACACCACGGTGACACCATCAGCCACGAGCATCGTATCAAGATTTTCTTCCAGAACCCGCAAGGCGTCGCTGCCGAAAGAACCGGCCCAACGATTGTACTCGCTCAGGGTAAGTTCATTGCGGGACGTTCGGGTGACGAGCTGCGGTCGGTCCAGGTAATCGGGAATCATTACCGGGCCTATCCCGAGCACAACCCGGGGTGCACCCAAATCGACACTGCGCCCGTCGAGGCCGGAGGGAACGGGCGTAAGCGTATAATAGCGGTAGGAAGCTTTTGCTCCGCAGGCAGCAAGTAAAAGGGTCAGCAGAATCAGGATGGAAAAATCGATCCGGATACGGTGAAAAGGTCTCATTCAGCTCTCCTTGTGCATGCTATTTGCCCCAGATTATCGAATCGGGATGCTGTTCCAGATAGTCACTCAGGACCCGAAGGGAGCGGGCTGCCCGTGACAGCTCATCAAG
>JAQUHN010000115.1 GCA_028683555.1 Geobacteraceae bacterium
GTGAATCAAAAGATTTTCGCTCAATCGGAACACGAGGAGAAAGCCCGTTCATATTCTCTGACAAGCAGCGCCCGCTCTCCACCGTCAATGATATCCCACGGCAAAGTTTCGTCGAGCGGTATCGTGCGGGTAACAAAGAGTTCCATATCCAGGCCCAGATCCCTGGCCGCCCTTTTCCAACTGCCTTCCTCGCGTGCTTTCACCAGGAAGGCGCCGAGCCGCCGGTCTCCCCGGGAAAGGAACGCCTGGAGAAACGCTTCTCGCAGGCTTTCCATCTGGATCTTGACATTGGAAAGCGAACCAACGGCCCGACGCAGGTATGCGTACTTTTTTTCCAGGGTGGCAAGGCTTTCCATACCGCACCACTGGAGCGGCGTAAAGGGCTTTGGCACGAACGGATTGACGGAAAGGAGCACGGACCCGAGACGCCGGTTTTTCTTCGCCGCGGCAATGACTCGCTGGCGGATCTTTTCTATCAGCAGGGTCATCTCTTCCAGGTCTTTTTCGGTCTCTGTCGGAAGTCCGATTATGAAGTACAGTTTCAGATTCAAAATGTCCCGCCCGATCAGCGTGTCGCAGGCGTCGAGAATCTGCTCTTCGGTGATATCCTTTTTGATGAAGTCCCGCAGCCTCTGCGAGCCACCCTCCGGAGCCAGGGCAACGGTCTTGTGCCCGCTGGAGTGAAGAATGTCCAGCAGATTTTCGTTCAAGGCATCGATCCGGAGCGAGGACACCGAAACCTTCCCCCCCTTTTCGGCAATAAAGCGACATAATTCGCCGAGGTGACGGTAGTCTGAAACAGCCGCGCCCACCAGACCGATCCGACCCTTGATCGTCAATCCCCGCTCGGCCTCCTGCTTCAGAACAGCCAGAGAACGCTGGCGGAAAGGATGGTAAATGAAGCCGGCGGCGCAGAAGCGACAGCCGCGCGGACAACCGCGGGACACCTCGATAAGGTGCATGTCTGAAAATTCCGTACCGGGGGCAAAGAGTGATGACGCAACCACTGAAGAGCCGACGTCAGCATCCCAGACCCTTTTTACCCGGCACGGCGCATCACCGGAACTCCTGATTTCCGCAACACGCTCATTTTCATAGGATATCTGGTAAAGGGCAGGAACATAGATGCCTGGCAACCGGGCCACAGTATCCAACAACTCTGCCCGGTCAGCGACACGCTGGCTTTTCATTACATCCAGCAGTAGCGGCAGAACAGCCTCCCCCTCGCCCACGCACACCAGGTCGAGCAGGTCGGCAACCGGTTCCGGATTCAGAAAGAGCGCTGCGCCTCCAGCCATGACCAAGGGGAAAGAAGCATCACGATCCTTGGCAAAGGAAGGAATCCCCGCCAAATGAAAGAGCACCGGGATATTCAAGTAGTCATTTTCAAAGGAAACGGAAAAGGCAAGGACATCGAAGTCGGTCAAGGGTCGTTGCGATTCGAGCGACATGAGGCGGGACCCCGACTTTTCGTACTCCTTCATCTCAGCGGAAGCAGGAAGAAAGGCACGTTCGCACACTATATCGGGAAAAGAGTTGCACAATGAGTAGACGGCCTGAAAACCCAGGTTGCTCATGCCGGTTGCATAGTGACTCGGGTAGACGAGACAAATCGTGAGTTTTCCGCCCCAATCCTTGCTGGCAGCACCCTCCTCGTCGGACAGCAACCGTCGGTATTTCTCCTTAATTTTCCAAGACATGAAAAAAAGGTAGCACGGATGAAAGGGGTTTGAAAGGAAAAAGCTCGCGGCTCGAAACAGCCGTATCAGCAGGCAGGAAAAAGCTTTGGGGGACGGTCGGGGTGGAAACAGGGCGCGAGTCAAGGAAAAGGATCACTCTTTCGCCAGCCTGCTGGGAAGTGCTACCCCGCAATGAGCCGATCCAGGACATCTCGCAGTTCCGTTAGCTTATAGGGTTTGGTGATAATACCCTGAAAGCCGAATGATCGGTAATCGGAAAGGATCGGATCGTTGGAATAGCCACTGGAAACGATACCCTTCACATCCGGATCAATCTCAAGCAGAATCCGCATTGCCTCGCCGCCCCCCATGCCACCGGGAATGGTCAGATCCATCAGCACCGCGGCAAAGGGATCGTTCGAATTGAGAGCCTGTTTATAAAGTGACAGCGCCTCCTCACCATCCCGCGACAAGGAAACCTCATAGCCAATGAAACGGAGCATTTCCGCCACCACATCGCGAATGTTTTCTTCATCGTCCATGACAAGAATCCGGCCCTTTACCGGTTGCACATCAGGTGGTACCGCGGCCGGCTCCTGCGCAGTGGAAAACTCCTCGAAAAAATTGCCAACGGGAAGATACATGAGGAAAGTTGTCCCTTTCCCTGGCTGCGACGTAACGGCAATATGACCGTCATGATTTTTGACGATGGAATAGACGGTTGACAACCCGAGACCTTTCCCATTTTTCTTGGTGGTGAAATAGGGATCGAAAATCCGCGGCAGGTCTTCGGCGGCAATCCCCTCTCCCTGGTCAGAGATTGAAACAAGGATATAGCGACCCTCGGGCAAGGGAACCTGGTCATCATCGGTCACCTGGACATTGCGACAGGTAACCTCGATTAGTCCTCCGGCAGGCATCGCCTGTTCGGCATTGAGGATGATATTATTGATCACCTGGCTCATCTGCCCCTCATCCACCTCAACCATCCACAGATCATCGGGAATAGCAAAGGAGCACGTGACCTTCGAGCCGCTCAGTCCGAAGGCGGCAGAATCCCTGATAATTTCCGCTATCGACGCAGCCCTTTTCACCGGCGCCCCACCCCGGGAAAAGGTCAGGAGCTGCTGAGTGAGATCCCGGGCACGCAGAGAGGCCTTTTCCGCCTCGGAAAGCTTCTGATGAATCTTGTCTCCTTCGCTGAGGTACATTTTGGCAAGGGAAATATTCCCCAGGATTGCCGTCAGGAGATTATTGAAATCGTGGGCAATTCCACCTGCCAGGATACCGATCGACTCCAGCTTCTGGGCTTTCAACAGTTCCTCTTCCATCTTACTTTTTTCGGTGATATCCCGAAATACCAGTACTGCCCCAACGATCCTGCTTTCCCGGTCGCGGATCGGCGCTGCGCTGTCCGCGATAATGCGCTCGATTCCGTCACGTGACACCAGCACGGTACGGTTGACAAGCTCGGCGATACAGCCGGTCGACAACACTCGTCCGACAGGGTTTTCGGTTCGTTGCCGGCTTTTTTCGTTAATGATGACAAACACCTCATCCAGATTCTTCCCCGCGGCCTCCGCCTGGCGCCAGCCGGTCAGTTCCTCGGCGACCTTGTTGAGAAGAACGATATTTCCCGCCGTATCGGTGGTTACAACACCGTCACCAATGGAGCGGAGCGTAACGGACAACCGTTCTTTCTCGTCGGCAAGAGCCTCCTCGGCCTCCTTGCGGGCAGTAATGTCGTGGACATGTTCGGCGACCAACATGACGTTTCCCGCTTTATCAAAAACAGGAAACGACCGGACTTCCACGAAGCCGATCCGGGGATTGAATTTCTCCAGAGCAACCGGCTTGCCTGTTCGAAAAACCTCGAGCGTATGACAACCGTCACATATCTTGTCCCGTCCGAAATACGCTTCGTAACAGTGGGGATGACTAGCACGAATCGATTCAGGAACATATTCATGCCCCCCATGCCAGTTGGAAAGCACGATCCGGTGGTTCTTGTCGATAATGGAGAACAGGTCGGGAATGGCTTCAAAAAACGTACGGAGAAACTCCTCCGATTTTTGCAGTTCTTCTTCAGCCCGTCGCCGGTCCTTCTCTTGGCGGTCCCTTTCGAGGCGTGCCTGGAGAATCGGAGCGATTCGGTCAGCGATCACCTCGAGCAGCTGTCGGTCGCCTTCCGAGTAGCCCTCGGCCTTATTGGCCACCGAAATGAGGCCAATAACCTGATCCCGGTACAGAATGGGTACGGTGAGATAATTGTCGATGGCGACATGGCCTTGGGGAACAGTAAAGCTTTCGTTCGACAAGAACGATTTTTTTTCGATGAGCCCTTTTGCCCAGAGACCTGCCCAGCTTTCTCGCGGGAAGATGATCGTCTTGTCGACCATCCTGCATTCGTCCCAGACTTGACGTGACAGGGAAGGAATGATCAGGTCGCCGCTCTCGCCGATAAATCCGAAAATCCCGTATCTGCTCTGCAACCCTTCCTGAATGACCTCCAGGACCTTGCCGAACATCTCCTCGTCGGGACTGGTAAGAAAAATATTTGCGACCTGATTTTTCAGCGACAGAATCCACTCCGAACGGCGCAGGGCCTCTTCCATGCGGACCCGCCGGGTAATGTCGAGAAAAACCAGAACCAGCCCGAGGATATTTCCCTTGTCATCACAGATGGGGGTCGTCTTTGCTTCGATCGGGATCTCTTTTCCGTCACGCGCAATCAGCAAGGTCTGCTCGGGCAGGGTAAACGACACACTACCCCCGATCACGGTAGCGACCAGATTTTCAATCGATAAAGAGGTTCCCCATTCGCGACAACGGAAAACTTCCGAAAGATGTCTGCCGACAGCATCCCCCTGTTGCCAGCCGGTCAAACGCTCGGCAACGGTATTTACGAACGAGACGACACCATCCCTGTTCGTGGCAACAACCCCGTTACCGATGCTCTTGAGTGTGGTAGAAAACCACTGCTCGCTCCGCCGGAGCCGGCTTTCCATGCCATGTTTGTAAATCGCCATCTCAATGGACGATTTCAGGGTAATATCCTGAAACGGTTTGACGATATAACCGAACGGCTCAGAAACTTTCGCCCGTGCCAAGGTGTCGGAATCCGCGTAAGCGGTAAGGAAAATGATCGGGATATCGGCTTGGGACCTGATCTGGTCAGCGGCCATCACCCCATCTATTCCGCCTTGGAGATTTATGTCCATCAGCACCAGGTCCGGCAGGGTTTCCAACGCCAACCTTACCGCCTCTTCACCGGACGCGACCGTATCAGTAACGGAATATCCCAGTGCCTTGAGCCGTTTCTCGATCCCCTTGGCGATGATAAGCTCATCTTCCACAACGAGGATTTTGACCTTCGCTTCAGTTGACGTTTGCTGGTTCATGGTTGGCACCTCTCAGACCATACAAATGGCAAGGACCGCTTCTGCCGTGCGCATCCTATCTACCAAAAGCTTCTAAATACAAGAACTTGGCGCAAACCGTGGTTTCCGCATCCAGCTTTTTTACCAGTATAGCAGATTCTTTTTTCATTAAAACCATCGCCCGCTCAACTCTCCGCATTTCCTTGTCGACAGCTACCGTTTTCAGGTCGCATCCCCCCACCGTTCGTGCTCAGCAACCGAGGGCAATCGAAAGCGTATCGAAAACGAGGCGCCTGCGTCGTTTTCGAACTCGATCGTCCCACGCAGCTGTCTGGCAAGCAGGTTTACGATTTGCAGCCCCAGTGTTTCGGTGTTCCGGAAGTCCAGGTCAGCGGGAAGCCCCACCCCGTTATCGAACACCCGCAGCAGTATCATGTCCTGATCGGAGATATGGCAGGTGACGACAACTTTCCCCCCGCGGCTTCCGGGGAATGCATGTTTCAGACAGTTCGAAACAAGCTCATTGACGATCAGGCCGCACGGGATGGCTTCCTCGATACCCAGACAAAACTCTTCGATATCGAAATTCAGGGTTATGCGGCCAGGGTCCTTCACATAGGAATGAACAAGGTACAAAACAAGGCTCCCCAGGTACTCTCCCACATTGATAGAAGCCAGATCAGCCGAGGTATACAGTCGTTCATGGACCAAGGCCATTGTCTTGATTCGATCTTGGCTCTCGCGGAAATACCGCAGTGCCTGCTTGTCATGAATATGCTCACACTGGAGTTCGAGCAGTGAGGAGATGATCTGCAGGTTGTTCTTTACCCGGTGATGGATCTCTTTGAGCAGAATCTCCTTCTCCCTGAGCGACGCTAAAACCTTTTCCTCGGCACGTTCACGCTCCTTGATTTCCCCTTTCAGACTGGCATTGGCGCGTGCAAGCTCAGCGGTACGCTCTCGGACCAGATCCTCAAGCTGATCCTGATATTGCTTTACTTCAGCTTCAGCCTGCTTGCGTTCCACTATTTCGCAGCTCAGAGCGGCATTGACATTTGCCAGTGCCTTATTGGCATGAAGCAGCTCCATATTCCTGGCTTCGAGTTTCTTTCGCATCACGTGGAGGCTAAGGAGAGTCTCGACCCGGGCCAGAACCTCCTCTGCTTGAAAAGGTTTGGTAATATAATCCGCCGCACCCATCCGGAAAGCCCGAATTTTGTCGGTTGTCTCTGCCAGGGAAGTCATGAAAACCACGGGAATATCGCGGGTTCTCTCATCGCTCTTGAGAAATTGACATACCTTGAAGCCGTCAATATTCGGCATCACGACATCCAGCAGAATCAAATCGGGCAACTGAAACCGGACATGGCGCAAAGCTACTGCGCCCTCCTGGGCCAGAAAGACGTCATAGCCGTTTGCGGTGAGCATATCCGACAGCAGCCGAAGATTGGCGGCGCTGTCATCCACTATCAGTACTTTACCCGGCTGTTCTGCGACCGGCGCTGTTTCCATAGGAATTCCTTCCCGGCAATCAAATTATTCAAGGCCCAATGCTGGTCACGCTGCAACCCTGAGCCGTTGACCCTCTATGAGGCAGGTCATCGCCCCTCTTTGGAACTAAAACGGATTGTCACCGTCACACCATTTTCTCCCTGTGTCTCAATGGTGCCGAACAGCTGTTGTGTCAGAAGACTCACGATCTGCAGTCCCAAGGACTCCGAAGCAGTCAAATCAAATCCTGGCGGAAAACCTATGCCGTTATCGCTTACGGAAAGAGAGACACACCCTTCTTGGTCCATGGTGCCGCAAATCCGGATTGTCCCCGTCCTGCCATCGGGGAAGGCATGTTTCAATGCATTCAAAACCAGTTCGTTGATTATGAGCCCGCACGGAATAGCCTCATCTATACCAAGTTTAATGTCCCGAATGTCAACCTCGGTAGCGATGCTGTCGTAGATCCCCAGAAAAGAAAGGCCGAGATGCGCAACCAGATCGTTCACATAGCGGGAGAAATCGATCAGGGAGAGATCCTCCGACTTGTAGAGCTGCTCATGAACCAGAGCCATCGACCTGATCCGGTCCTGGCTTTCCGTGATGTAGCTTCGCGAATCCCCCTCATGTATATAATCGGATTGCAGATCGAGAAGTGAAGATATTATCTGCAGATTGTTTTTCACCCGGTGGTGAACTTCTTTAAGCAGGATCTCCTTTTCCGCCAGTGAAGTCTTCAATTGTTCCTCGGCCCGCTTTGTTTCGGAGATATCGATGATACTGACGATTCCCGCCGGCTTTCCCCTGTATTGCACACATCCCACCGAGACGACCGCCCAAAACGGTATGCCGTATTTAGTGACAAACCTGCACTCGTACTGGCTCGGCACCTTTTCACCGCGCAGCCGGGCCAATCCGCGGGCTCTGACCATTTCGACGAACTCTTCATGAGCGCATTCCCAGAAGGCTTTACCAAGCAGTTCTTCCACTGAATAGCCGAACATTCGCGCAGTCGAGTTATTAGCGTAGACAATCCCTTCCCCCTGGTAGAGGGTTATGCCGGCTGGCGAGGTTTCCGCCAGAACCCGGAATTTTTCTTCGCTCTCCCGCAAAGCCTTTTCCGCTTTCACGCGATCGGTTATGTTTTCAAGGAAATTTTCAAAGCCGATTTCTTCGCCTTCCACATCAAGAATCCTGCGAGAATGCACGTTGCAGGTTATGATACTGCCGTCCTTGCAACGATACCGGTTTTCGAAGGTATGCCAGACATCACCCCCACAGACGAAGTCCACCAACGTATTTCTCTGTAACGGCTCGACGAAAAGCACCTCCTGGATATTGGACCGGTTGACGGCTTCCAGGAGTTCCGTCACTGAATCATATCTCAGGATTCGTGCCAGGGCCGGATTGGTATTCAACATCTTACCTTCCCTAGTAGAATGAAAAATCCCGAAAGGGGCATGTTCGACAATATCGCGGTAGTTCTGCTCAGATATCCTCAGCGCCTCTTCCGCCTGTTTGCGCTCCACTATCCCCCAGGAGAGATCGGCCAGCAAGGAAACGGTTTCCATGTCCGTGGAAGTATAGTTGCGCGGTTTATTGCCCACGCCGATAACAGCCATGATGCTTTCACCGCGGAAGACCGGCACGACCAGTTCCCGGGTTACCGGAGGATGTCCCGACGGCAATCCCTTGCGGTGGGAAAGAGATGAATAGTCATTATGGATGACCGGCCGGCGTTGGCGGATACAGTCGCCCCAGACACCTGCCGCTGACACGTTGTAGTGAAGCCCCTTTCCCACCGCCGTGCAGAATTCTTTACGTGTCCTGGTCGACCAGTTCTGTAGCCGCAATGTTTGCTGGTCGGCTTCGACAAAATGATAAAAACCGATGCAACTGTCGGTCAACTCCTCCAATTCATTGAGGGTAGCCTCGAGCAGCTCCTCAACGGTGTGCATTTCGGCAAACTGAAGCAGGCGCATGCGGGCGGCAATAACGCTTTCCGTCCGCTTGCGATCGGTGATATCTATGACAATTCCCTGGTAGTGGCTGATTTGTCCATCGGCTTCACGCTTGACCGTCGTATGGTCGTCAATCCAACGAACGTCGCCATCCTTGGTAACGATTCGGTATTCCTGCTGGAAATTGTCGGTACCCTCAACAGCATACTCCAGTACTTCAGCGGCCACCCGTTCCTGGTCGCCAGGAAAGATTATCGAAAAAAACGGCATCACACCTGAAAGGAATTCTTCCGCAGCATAGCCGAACTGCGCTACGTTCCCGGACACCATCTCGACTGGCCACCCCTGTTCCGCCCGCCAGCGGAACAGTACTGCCGGGCTGTTCTCCACGATCAAATTTGCCTGTCGAAGCGCTTCATCTCTAGCTTTTCGCTTGCTTATGTCCCGGGCAAACGAGCAACTGAATTCCCGCCCCTGGAACTTGAGGTAATTGACGGTGACTTCCACGGGGAAGATCGTACCGTCCTTGCGGCGATGCACTGATTCAAAAGAATTGACACCAGTAGCAGCCAATTTTTCCCTGTGTTCGCGCCATCTGTCGCGGGTCAGGTTCGGATCGATATCGAAAAAACTCATGCTGCAGAGTTCTTCTATCGTGTATCCGAGTTTTTTTGCCCAATATTCATTGACGGACAAAATCCTGCCGTCGGCCCCACCCTGGAAAATTCCGAGGTAAGCCTTGTCTATTATGAACTTGCTCAGTTGCAGTTCATTCTCGTTCCGTTTCCGCTCGGTGATATCGACTAGTACCGCAATATTTCCGGAAATAGCGCCTTCACTGTCATACAGGGGAGAAGCATAGATGCTGTAATCAATAAGCGAACCGTCGCGCTTCCGACGACTGACTTCCACCCCATCCATGGTTTTGCCGCTGCGAATCCCGTCTCGTAATTGCCTGAATTCATCCTGGTTTTCCACCGGCACACTGGAAAGCGGACGACCCATGACCTCTTCGGCACTCCAACCCAGCATCTTTTCCGCGGCGGGATTCCACACATCCCGGACGTTGCCATCCAGATCGAGGCCGATGATTGCCGTCGGCGCCGCCTCGATAATCGCTCTCAGCAAATTGTTCGAGCCCCGCAATGCCTCCTCGACTCTCATGCGATCGGTGATTTCCAGGATTATGCCGTCCCAGAGGATATCGCCGTTGGGCTGCAACTCCGGGCGAGACATGCAGTCGTACCAGCGCACTTCCCCGTTCACCACATGGCGCAACACTTCCCGCCACGGTTGCAGTGTCTCGGCAGAGCGCTTGACAGAAGATACATATCGCTGACGATCTTCAGGATGGATGAGCCCGGAAATGAGAGTCTCGTCGGCCATAAGGTCTTGCGGCGAAACATCGAACAACTGTCGGCAAGCTTCGTTGACAGCAGGAAAGGAAAAACTTCCATCAGCATGCTGCGCAAATGTGTACACCATCCCCGGAATATTCGCCTGTAAACGGCGATACTTGTCTTCGCATTCCCTTCGGGCATCTTCGGCGGCCTTGCGCACGACAACCAGTTCCTGCAACGTATTGACCAGCTGGCGGATTTCATCCGAGAGCAGGTCGAGGTCATCGTTTCCATCGGTGATTTCGATGGACGATGAAAAATCCTGCTCCCTGGCTTTCCGAATTGCGTCAACTAATTTGTGTATCCGATTTACCACTCTACTCATATAAGAATCCTATCGTAATTAGACACAACTATATTTAAATCAGTATCAAATCAAGCAGAACCGTTTTCGGCTCCGGCCATTGCACGGAACGCAATTTCCCATAACGTCCCGTTGTCACGTGAAAACTCGATCCTGCCACGCAACTGTTTCGTCAGCAGATTCACCAACTGCAGGCCCAGCGTTTCAGTATTCGCAAAGTCAAGTTCCGTCGAAATCCCGACGCCGTTGTCGGCAATCGTCAAAAACACCATGCCTTGCTCATCGGAACGGATTCTGATTGTTATTTCGCCCTCTTGACCACCCGGAAAAGCATGTTTCAGGGAATTTGAAACCAGCTCGTTGACGATGAGTCCGCACGGGATCGCCTCGTCTATTTCCAGGCCAATATTTTCCACATCAACATGCAGGGCGATCAGTTCGAGATTTTTGCCATAGGATGAAAACAATGATTCGGCAAGGGTTTTAATGTACTCCCCGATATTAATACAAGTGAAATTTTCCGATTGGTACAGCCGTTCATGAATCAATGCCATGGCCATGATGCGGTTCTGACTTTCCGTAATAAAACCGCGGAAGTGCTCGTCACCGACAGAATCAGATTGCAGATCCAGGAGAGAGGAAACAATCTGCAGGTTGTTCTTGACCCGGTGATGAACCTCCTTGAGCAGAATCTCCTTTTCGGCCAGCGAAGCTTTTAGCCGCCCTTCAGCAAGTTTCGCCTCGGTAGTGTCGACAAGTGTCACGATACCAGCCGGTGTTCCTTTGAAATCGATGCATCCTACGGAAATTATCGCCCATAATTCATCGCCGCTTTTACTGACGAACTTGCATTCATACTGGTTCGGCACCGGTTCACCCCGCATCCTGGCAAGCCCCCGCTCCCGGACCAAATCCTTGAAATCGTCATGAACACAGCCCCAAAAGCTCATTTGTGACAATTCCTCCACGGAATAGCCGATAAGCTTCGCAGCTGTCGGATTGATATAGATAACAGCATCTCCCTGGTAGAGAGCTATTGAAGCGGGAGAGGTTTCTGCCAGCACACGGAACTTTTCTTCACTCTCCCGTAAAGCATTTTCCGCCTCCAATCGTTGCGTGATATTTTCCATGTAGCTTTCGAATTCACGTTGACTCCCATCCTGATCCACTAAGCAACGTGAATGAACCTGGCAGGTAACAACACTCCCGTCCTTGCATCGATAGTGGTTTTCATAAACTACCCACGAATCATCCGCAAAAATCCGGTCAACCAGTGACACTCTCCGCCGCGGCTCAGCGAAAAGAACATCCTGAATACTGGACCGGTTGACAATTTCCATCATCTGTTCAGCAGAGTCGTACTTCAAAATGGCTGCCATAGCTGGATTAACGCTGAGAAGTTTGCCGTCCTTGGTAGAGCGGCATATACCGAATGGCGCGTGCTCGAAAATTGAACGGTATTTTTGTTCGGAAACC
The DNA here is from genome assembly GCA_028683555.1 of Geobacteraceae bacterium. GTDB lineage: Bacteria > Desulfobacterota > Desulfuromonadia > Geobacterales > Geobacteraceae > RPRC01. The sequence goes on from JAQUHN010000115.1 coordinate 11,692, forward strand.
AGAAGAGCTTCCTCTGCCTGTTTGCGCTCGGTGATATCCTTTACAAACGAAACGCCATAATGCTTTCCCCTGAATTGCAACAGGTTG
>JAQUHN010000116.1 GCA_028683555.1 Geobacteraceae bacterium
AGTCGCGGCGTCGGCCGCATCGTGGACAAGTACATTCTTGCCATCGCCACTATGAAGAAGGTTTCTCCCCATACCCTGCGCCATACTTTTGCTACCCATCTTCTGGAGGGGGGTGCCGACCTTCGTTCCATCCAGGAGCTTCTTGGTCACGCATCTCTTTCCACTACCCAGAAATACACCCACGTGAGCATCGACCGGCTCATGGAGGTCTATGACAAGGCTCACCCCAAGGCGCGGAAAAAGTAGGGACATTGTAGTGATGTTATCCGTGTCAGTCATACTTTCCTGTTCTCTTTAAGGTCAAGTCAGCTCTCCTTCTCGCCGTACATCCCCACCTGCCTCCCGGCAAATGTTGTAAATGTGTTGACAATTGTTAATGTAAAACGTATAAGTAGTTTTGTATAATGCTGGCGGTTTTCTTGGGTGCTTTTCGGTTGTGTTTCTGTCTTCGATAATTTTCAGGAGAGACCGGGATGATGATTGATGTTTTGCTCAAAGGCGAGACCGAGCTGCAGGTAATTCCCGCTTACGTATTGAGTGAGTTGCTGGCAAGGGAAAGGGTTCAGGGGTTCCGTCGCGCCAGTGGTTGGGTGATAGTCGGACGTGATCCCATCAGGCAGTCGGGGAGAGGCTTTTACCGCGGAGTCGAAAGAAGGAAACAGAGAAACAAATCCTGCTTGGCCTGCCCGGAAATGATCGATGGGGAATGCATCAATGAAACCTGTCCGGAACGTCGCTGTCAGACCAAGGTCTTTCCGTTAGGTGCGGTTTGATTGTTCCGGGTCGCCGTTTTGTGTCACCGTAGGAACTTTGGCGGCTTGCGGCAGGGGATGGTGGCGGACGGATAGCTTCTTGTGTGAATGCAGTCAAATTCCTGCTTTTGCAAATATGTCTTCGAAGTCAATATCCTGCCGGTCGTGCGAATTCGGCACTACATGGAACCCAGGATGTTGGTGACCGGCTGGAGCCTCGCATTCACGGTTATGACGTCTTTTTGCAAGACAGTCAACTTTCGGTAAATAAAAAGAAACCCCGCATAATGAAAGCGGGGTTTCTTTTTTGCTGTTGGAAAAGATTACAGGGAGAGTTCCATCTGTCTCCATTCCAGCTTCTTTACTTTGGGGCCCGGGTAATAGCGGGGGCAACTGGCAATGACTATTTCGACTGACTGTTTGCAGTGCCGGCGGCATGAGGCACAGAGCCTATTGGCGTTGGTTTGCTGTTTCATGGCAATCAGGCGATCTTGCGCACCCAGCCGAAGGTGTCGGGGACTTTGCCGTACTGGATGCCGGTAAGGGTGTCATACAGTTTTTGGGTAAGGTCTCCTACGCCACCGCTGCCGATAGTGAATGATTCGTTCTTGTAGCCGAGAACTCCCACTGGAGTGATAACCGCGGCGGTGCCGCTGCCGAAGGCTTCCTTTAGCTTGCCGGCGCGAATGTCGGCAACCAGTTCGTTGATGGCTATCTGCCGTTCTTCAATGCGAAAGCCCAGGGTGTCGGCGAGCTTCATGACCGAGTCACGGGTGACTCCCTTGAGAATCGAGCCGGTAAGCGGGGCGGTAACAACAACATTGTCATAAACGAAGAACATGTTCATGGAGCCCACTTCTTCGATGAACTTCTTTTCGCAGCCATCCAGCCAGAGCACCTGGTCGAAACCCTTCTTCTTTGCCGCCTGCGCGGCTTTAAGGGACGCTGCGTAGTTTCCGCCGGTTTTCGCTTCGCCGGTTCCCCCCGGTATGGCCCGAACATAGGTGTCTTCGACGAGAATTTTGACAGGGTTGAACCCTGACGCATAGTAGGCGCCGACTGGAGAAAGGATGACGAAGAAATAGTAGTGGTCTGATGCCTTGACACCGAGCACCGGTTCGACGGCAATCATGGCGGGGCGGATGTAGAGGGAGGTTCCTTCGGAACCCGGAACCCAGTCTTTCTCCAGGCTCACCAGCTGGGAGATGCCTTTCAGAAAAAGCTCTTCCGGGACTTCGGGCATGCAGAGCCGCTCAGCGGAGAGGTTGAAGCGGTGCGCATTTATTTCCGGTCTGAACAGCGCGATGCTGCCATCTGCCCACTTGTATGCCTTGAGGCCTTCGAAAATCTCCTGGGCATAATGAAAAACCAGGGCTGATGGCTCAAGAACGAAAGGTCCATAGGGCTCGATTCTTGCGTCAACCCACCCTTCCGCTGCTTTCCATTCCACGAGAAGCATCCGGTCGGTGAAGGACCTGCCGAAGCTGAGAGTGGATTCGTCGGTAAACTTGGTTTTCTTTTTTTCTTCAGGAAGGGGAAGAACCCTGATTTCCATGATTGCAACCTCCCGTAAAGGCGGATAGAGAGCCTTTTTCATTAAGTATTGTGTGTAGCACAGAACACCTTTGCGGGCAAGATTTTTTCACTCTCTCTTACTTTTTCCGTTCTCGATCCGATTCACTCCCCTGGTCGGGAAATGGTGCGATTTTCGGGAAATTAGGCGCTGTGTCGGCACGGGCAATGTCGCAGGATAATTTAGTGTGAGTAAAATGTTGTTCCGCGGCTTGTGTCGGCTGCCCTGTACTATTTTGGAGTTTTGCCAGCAATTATTGGAACCTACCGTATGTTGGCTGATCTGTTTGAAAGAATTGACGAAAGCTCATTTTTTCTGTTGCTTGACGGAAATTTTCCTGCTATATTTTTAGCACTCACCTGGTGAGAGTGCTAATATGCCATGGTGTAGTGCATCATGGCTCTTTTGTAAGGAGGTAGTATTCATGACCGCTTCTTTGCCCGTTCTGACCGACAATCTGAATAGATATTTCGAGGAAATCAGGCGCTTCCAGGTTCTTGCACCGGAAGAGGAATATCGCCTTGCCGTAAAATTTTACGAAGAGAAGGATCTGGAAGCCGCTCATACGCTGGTTACCGCAAATCTCCGTTTCGTGGTGAAAATAGCCGGAGAGTACCGTTCTTACGGGATGCGGATGCTCGATTTGATTCAGGAAGGCAATGTGGGATTGATGATGGCGGTACGTAAATTCAATCCCTATAAAGGTTTCCGCCTCATCTCCTATGCGGTCTGGTGGATTCGGGCCTATATCCAGAACTATATCATCTCCGCCTGGAGTCTGCTGAAGATCGGTACGACACAGGCCCAGCGGAAATTGTTTTTCAAGTTGAACCAGGCAAAGAATGCCATCAAGAATATGTTTGGTGAGGATGATGTACCTGCAGCCTCTCTTTCTCTCGACGTGAAGGAGTCAGAATTTACCGAGATGGAGCAGCGGCTGCGGGGGGATTGTTCCCTTGATTCCGAACTGGTTGCCGGTGAAGGGCATACCCTGTTGGAGTCCCTTGCCGATGATCGGATGAACCAGGAAGATCTTCTTGCCGAGAACCAGTCTGCGGCTATTCTTGAACGGGAGATCTCTCAGGCATTGAACCTCCTCAATGAAAAGGAGCGGTATGTCATCGAACACCGGGTGTCGGCCGAAGACCCGATGACTCTCCAGGAAATTGCGGATCACTTCTCCATTTCCCGGGAAAGGGTCCGCCAAATCGAGGAGGGTGCCCTGAAAAAGATGAAGTCGCTTCTTACCCCGGTTGTGTCACCGGTTGTGGAGGTCTCGCCGGCGTTTATCTAAAGCTGCCCGGGTCGCGCCGATTTACGAGTTTTGTCCGCTTTCCGGGCTTCCTGGCAGTTGACAGTGCAGCCGGGAAGCAGGTTTGCAGGCGGTCTTGCACAGGGTGCCGGAGGATATCCGCATAGCTATATTTGCATTGACAAAAATCCTGTGCTCCCGTATCCTTTTTCCACAATTCAATAGAAGACCTTCTTATCAAGAGTGGTGGAGGGATAGGCCCTGCGAAACCACAGCAACCGGCCCGATAGCGGGTGCCAGGTGCTAAATCCTGCCGTATGGTGCAGATGGGAAGGGTGTTTCAGGCGGACACGCATCCCGGAAGCCCCTTTTCATAAAAGAAGGGGCTTTTTCAATTTTTACAGCATAAACTTTTATCCTGATTCCCGTGAGCAGCCCATGTCAGTCGGCATTGTCGAAACACAATACGTTACCTTCGATACCGAACTCCGCCTTGAGAGCGGCCGGATACTCGGCCCGATAACCCTTGCCTATGAAACCTATGGCACGCTGAACAGTGACCGCTCCAATGCGGTAATGGTTACTCATGCCTGGACCGGAAATGCCCATGTGGCAGGCAAGCACGGTGAGGACGACCAGAAGGTCGGCTGGTGGGATGCCATCGTCGGGCCGGGCAGACTACTGGATACCGACAAGTATTTTGTCATCTGCTCCAACATCATCGGCTCCTGCTACGGTTCCACCGGTCCGACTTCCGTCAATCCGAAAACGGGAAAAAGATACAACCTGTCCTTTCCGGTCATCACCATCCGTGATATGGTCCGGGCGCAAACATTGCTGCTGGACCATCTGGGGATCGAAAAATTGCTGACCGTGCTTGGCGGCAGCATGGGCGGGATGCAGGCCCTTGAATGGGCAACCTGCTTTCCGGACAGGATTGCCTCGGCTGTGGTTCTGGCCACCAGCGGCCGGCCGTCTCCCATGGCCATTGCCATGAATGCCGTGGCCCGCTGGGCGATCTTCAACGACCCGACCTGGAAAAAGGGCGAATACCGCAAGAATCCGAAGGACGGCCTGGCGCTGGCTCGCGGCATCGGCCACATTACCTTTCTGTCCGATGAGTCCATGTGGCACAAGTTCGGCCGGCGCTTCTCGGCACGGGATGGCCTGTTCGACTTTTTCGGCCGTTTCGAGGTGGAGCGCTACCTTTCTTATAATGGCTACAACTTCGTCGACCGTTTCGACGCCAATTCCTTCCTCTATCTTGCCAAAGCCCTCGACCTGTATGACGTGGCCTGGGGATGCGAGTCGCTCCATGAGGCTTTTGCCCCGGTTTCGGCCCCCATCCAGTTCTATGCCTTTACCTCAGATTGGCTGTATCCGCCGGCCCAGACCGAAGAGATGGTCACTGTTCTGCAAGAACTGGGCAAACCCGTTGAATACCACCTGATCGAATCGTCCTACGGCCACGACGCCTTCCTGCTGGAACACGAAACCTTTGCGCCGCTGCTGAAGGATTTTCTCGACCGGATAAACCTTTCCGTTTGATCCGCTACATTTCCACCCGCGTTACCACTCCCTGCAGTTTGCTGGCCGGCAGATTATAGAACTGGACAAAGTTCGGCGTCTGCTTCTTGATGGTGCTGAAGATCTTCCAGAAGGGATTCCGCGAAGAGATGTCCTCCACGCCATAGAAGATGACCTTTTCCTGGATGCCGTTCTTTTTCAGCAGCTTTTCCAGATCCACCACTTCCATGTAGCCGGCATGCACCTCAAACCCGTCGAGGCCCGGTCCGATATCGCCGAGCAGGCGGGTCCTGATGCCGAACGGCTCATCGATTCTGACAATCGAGATGAATACGTTCCTCTGGTAGATGATGTTGCTGCGGAAGATGCAGTGCGCGATATAGGGTGGTACGATGGATATTTCCCTGGTGAAGAAGATGCCGGTGCCGGAAATATTGTTTCCCGCTTCATAGACCTGACGATAACTCAACAGGAATGTATCCAGATCGAGCGGTCGCAGTGCCCGGTACAGCGCCCGCTGTCCCTTGGTCCAGATCAGTATCGTTGCCAGCGGAACCGAGGCGATGACGAGCGACCAGTAGCCGCCGAGATGGAGCTTGTTGAGACAGGCAAGCAGGAACGTGATATCGGCAATCGTCACCAGCACGGCAAAGGGAACTTTCCAGCGCTTGGTGGTGCGGGAAAAAATCATGATCATCATGATGCCGGTGATGGTCATGGTGCCGGTGACCGCCAGACCGTATGCCGCGGCAAGATTCTCCGATTTTTCGAACAGGAACATGATAAACAGGACCGCAATCATCATCAGCCAGTTGACGGAGCCGATGAATATCTGCGATTTGAGATGGGTTGAGGTGTACTTGACCCGCAGAAGCGGCGTAATACGGGTGGTAATACCCTGGTAGACAATGGAGAATACCCCGCTGATCATTGCCTGGGAGGCTATGATGGTGGCAGTGATCGTCAGGATGAGGAACGGAACGTACAGGTACGGAACCTGCCACTTGATCATGCTGAACAAAATACTTTTCGCCTCCGGATGGGTGACGATGAAAGCGCCCTGGCCCAGGTAGTTGAGCACCAGTACGACAAAAACGAAGTACCATGCCTTGCGGATTGGTTGTCGCCCCAGGTGTCCCATGTCGGCATAGAGGGCCTCGCCGCCGGTTGCACAGAGGATGATCTCCGATAGAATGAAGAACCCCGAGAGGCCGTTTTCCATCATGAAAGAAATCGCGTAATGGGGGCTGACTGCCTTAAGGACTTCAGGATGACCGGCGATGGCGACAATGCCGGAAGCGGAAAGACAGAGAAACCAGAGGACCATCACCGGACCGAAGGTGGCGGCAACCCGGTCCGTGCCTCTGGACTGGAAGACGAATAGTGCCACCGCTATCAACGCAGCGATCATGATAACAGTTCCCTGCCGGAACCCCTCCATGCCGGGAATCAGGTGTATTCCTTCAACCGCGGACAGGATGCTGATGGCAGGGGTGATGACGCCGTCTCCCAGCAGCAGCGAGACTCCCAGGTAAGAGAGAAAGCCGACGAAGGCCATGTGCCGCCCCGGTTTCAGCAGGCGAGTCAGGATCTCCTTGAGGACGATGGTTCCTCCCTCGCCTTTGCGGCCGAGGCTCATGGCGAGCCAGGAGTACTCAGCGGACACAAGGATGAGGAGGGTCCAGACAACGAGAGAAAGGATACCGAGCACATTGTCGGGAGTCGGCCGGGTAAGGGCAAAAACAACCGTCAAGGTATAGATGGGGCTGGTGCCGATGTCCCCGAAAACGAGACCGAGGGACTTCATGATGTCTTTCCAGCCGCAATTGGATGCTTTCTGTTGCATGATTTGCCTCCCAGGGTGTTGCCTGAAAAAGTATTTCAAGACTGGATCGGGAGCAAAACGCAAAAAAGCCACGGGCAATGAACCCGCGGCTTAATGGCCGTGTTCGCTGCTCTTCCAAGTGCCTACGAGGTTAGCTGACGGGCTCGGGCTTGGAAGTGCCCTATCCTGATAGGAATTCGCCCCGAAAATCGGGTCCCCCGCATCCACCTGATTTACGGTGGATCTCGGCTGCATATTCTTTTGTATGATAAAACGGTTCAATTGTAGGACTATTTGAGTTTCTGTCAACAGCATTTTTCTGCAGTATTTATTCAGTCAGGCGTAAGTCGGGAAATGGCCTCATGGGGGTGCCGGGACGAACGATGCTGTGAGGTGCGTTGCTGCACAGGGCTTCACTTTCTCCGGTGTTCTGTGTATGGTACATAACCAAGAGGATACCCCCTGCTTACCAACAACAGAGGAGATAACGGATATGAGCCTGCTTACCGTTTCCTGTCCGTCCTGCGGCTTTTCCCGCCAAATCCCTGCGGAGAAAGTGCCGGAGGGACCACGTCGCGTTACCTGCCCCCACTGCAAAGAGATATTTATCTTTACCAAGCCGGTTTCCCTCGAAACGGCCACGGAAGCATCGGTAACGGGCGATTCCGGCCCCTCTTGTTCGGGTTCTCAAGGCCAGCCGCCCCCTTCATCGGATTCCTCCCCTGCATCGCCGGACTTTTCCCCCGATGCCGATATCTCTTCTGCTGCGGATGAAGAGCCGCCACTTCCTCCGGCAGTCACTGCCCTGACAGACATCGGCGAGTTGTTCCGGCAGAGTTGGGAGCTTTTTCAAAAGCGTTTTGCAACCCTTGTCCTGCTCTACCTGCTGACGATACTGGCAGTCTTTATCCCCACCGCTGTGGCAACGGGGCTGTCCCTTTTGTTGAGCGGGATCACCGGCTTCATGGCGTTGTTCGTCGTGCTGCCCCTTGGGGTCGTAGCCGGCATTGTGGCAGCACTCTGGTGTTACGGCGGATTCCTTTGCGCCGTGGTGGACGATACCCTTACGCTCGAGAATGCTCTTTCCCGCGGCAAGGCGATGATTCTTCCCCTTGCCTGGGTCTTTCTACTGCTCGGCTTTGTCGTAACCGGCGGTTATCTGCTCTTCATCATTCCCGGGATATTTTTTACCGTCTGGTTTTTCTTTGCCCAATTTGTCCTGCCCGGAGAGGGGGTGCGCGGCATGGAAGCGCTGCTGAAAAGCAGGGAATACGTGCGCGGACAGTGGCTGAACGTTGCCCTCCGACTGCTTCTCATCTGGGCGGTATCCATGCTGGTGGGGGCTGTTCCCTTTTTCGGACCAATCCTGTCGCTCATCTTTTTTCCCTACGTTATGATCTTTCACTATCTCATCTACCGTGATCTCCGGGCACTCAAGGGCGATGTTCCTTATCCCTGCGGAACGGCGGACAAGCTCCGCTGGCCGGGAGTGGCACTGCTCGGCTGGATTATCGTTCCGACAGTGCTGTTTTTACTGTTTGGCTCGCTGTTTTGCGGTAAATTTCGGCAGTCACACACCGTGGAGGCGATGTTGCCGTCTGGCACTAGCTTGGAAAGAGGTGTGAAGATTCCTGCCGACTGGCGCTTCAGCGAAACAGGGCACGGCAAGATGATGTTCGCTTTCGCGAGACAGAAATGAACTGCCGGGTTGCCTCCAGCCACTCTCGTGGGTATCATTGCTAAAAGCGAAGCGACAATGCCTGGGAGGGATTTGCCGTGACAGAGCAGCCTGTTCTTATTCCCGCTGATGAACACAACAGCAATTTGCGGAACAACGTCCATCCCTCGACGTGGGTCAATCCCGAACCAGCTTCCCGCTATAACCTGGTGGTGATCGGTGCCGGAACCGCCGGATTGGTTTCGGCGGCCGGTGCCGCCGGGCTGGGTGCCAGGGTTGCTCTCATCGAGAGTAGCCTGATGGGCGGTGACTGTCTGAACGTCGGCTGTGTGCCGTCAAAAGCGGTAATACGTGCGTCACGGGCCGTCCATGCCTTCCGGCGCGCGGCGGACTTCGGCATTTCCGGTGGCGAGAATAGTACTGTCGACTTCGGTGCGGTGATGGAGCGGATGCGGCGCTTGAGATCCGGAATCAGCAGTCACGATTCGGCCAGCCGGTTTCGGGATGAACTGGGAGTGGACGTCTTCTTCGGCCACGGCCGGTTTGTCGGCCCCGAGGTGGTGGAGGTTGCGAGAAAGCGGCTGTGCTTTGCCAAGGCTGCCATCTGCACCGGAGCGCGGGCCGCTGCGCCGCCGGTTCCCGGCTTGGAAGAAGCTGGGTATCTCACCAACGAAACGGTCTTTTCCCTGACTGAGATCCCGCCGCGGTTGGCCGTTATCGGCGCCGGTCCCATCGGCTGCGAGCTGGCACAGGCCTTTGCCCGGCTTGGCAGCCGGGTGAGTATGGTGGGGCATCGTACGGAGCATATCCTGCCCAGGGAAGATTCGGATGCCGCCGGGATCCTGCAAAAGGTCTTTGCCCTGGAGGGAATTGAACTCTATCTTCCGGCACAGGATCTCCGGGTCGCGATGCGCGACGGGAAAAAGGTCCTTTGCTTTGTATCAGGGGGCAGGCAGGCAGAGATCGAAGTTGATGAAATTCTCGTCGGCGTGGGCCGGGCGCCCAATGTGGAAGGACTCGGCCTCGAGGCTGCCGGAATCGCCTACGATATTCGGAAAGGGATTCAGGTGAATGATCGGCTCCAGACTTCCAACTCTCGCGTCTATGCTGCCGGCGACATCTGTTTTCCCTATAAATTCACCCACACCGCCGATGCCCTGGCGCGAATTCTCATCGCCAACGCCCTGTTCATGGGTCGACAGAAGAGCTCGGCGCTGACCGTGCCCTGGTGCACCTACACCGATCCGGAAATCGCCCATGTGGGAATGTCTGCCCGCGATGCAGAACAACGGGGAATTGCCGTGCAAACCCTGACCGTGCCGTTGTCCGAGGTGGATCGGGCGTTACTGGACGGAGAAACCGAGGGGTTTGCCCGGGTGCACCTGAAGAAGGGCAGCGACCGGATACTGGGCGCCACCATTGTTGCCCGCCATGCCGGTGAAATGATCAATGAATTGTCGCTGGCCATTACCAACGGTCTGGGACTGTCGGCAATCGGCCGGACCATCCATCCCTATCCGACCCAGGCCGAAGTAATCAAGAAACTTGCCGATGCCTATAACCGGACCAGGCTGACGCCATGGGTAAAAAAACTGTTGTCCGCCTGGCTTTCCTGGAACAGGTCCTGAGCATGAATCGAAAAAAGATCCTTATCCTACTACTGTTGGCCATCTCGATCGGCCTGTTTTTCTGGTTCGACCTGGGAAGCTACCTGACACTGGCGTCCCTGAAAGAGAACCGCGACCGGCTTGCGACCCTCTATCGGGATCATCGCATTGCCACGGTAGCCGTATTCCTGTTGATCTATGTCATGCAGACGACGCTGGCACTTCCCGGTGCCGCAATTTTAAGCCTTGCAGCGGGTGCGGTATTCGGGGCACTGATGGGTACGGTGTATGCCAATATCGGCGCAACCGTTGGCGCAACCCTGTCTTTCCTGGTTGCCAGATACCTGTTCCATGATACAATCCAGGGCAAATTCGGTTCCCGCCTGGACAAAATCAACCGGGAACTTGCCGATGCCGGCTTCAACTATCTGCTGTTCCTGCGCCTGGTGCCGGTTTTCCCCTTTTTCCTGATCAACCTGGCGGCCGGCCTGACGAAGATTCCGCTGCGGACTTTTTTTTTCGGCACCATGCTCGGCATCATTCCCGGCGGCTTTGTCTACTGTAACGCGGGCGCCAGTCTCGCTTCCATCACCAGCGTGGGGGAAATCGTTTCATTCCGGGTGCTGGGATCCTTCGCCCTGCTCGGATTGTTCGCCCTGGTCCCGGTCATCTACGGTAAAGTCAGGGGCGCGAACAGGGCTGCAGCCCGCACTCAATCAGAGGAGAATAAAAAAGAACCATGACCAGTTCCTTTTTCGACCGACTGCAAAACGTTAATCCGGAATACGGTACCTTCGACTCCCTCAAGACCCTCCAGGTGAATCTCGGCAATCTCTGCAACATGGCCTGCGCCCATTGCCACGTTTCCGCTTCTCCTGCCGGCGATAAAATTATGTCCCGGGAGGTTTCGGAAAGGGTCGTTGCCGTTCTCCGGCGGAATCGCGGCATTACGCTGGACATGACCGGCGGCTGTCCGGAGATGAGCCCGCAATTCCGCTACCTGGTCGAAGCCACGGATTCCCTGTTGCTGCGCCGTATCGTACGGAGCAATCTGACGGTCCTGATGGAGCCGGGTATGGAGTGGCTGGCGGAATTCTATCAGCAGCACGAACTGGTGGTGTTCGGCTCTCTTCCCTGCTATAGCGCGGAAAATGTGGAAAAACAGCGTGGCGCCGGCGTGTTTGCCCGGAGCCTTGCCGCGCTGAAAAAACTCAACTCCCTTGGCTACGGAACGGAGTTGGAGTTGAACTTGGTCTATAATCCCGGCGGCCCCTTTCTCCCCGGTTCCCAGCGTGACCTGGAGTCCGCCTATCGGAAGGAGTTGGCGGAAAAGTTCGGCATCCACTTTACCAATCTCTACACCATTACCAATGCCCCCATCGGTCGTTTTCGCGAGTATCTTGAAAAGAAGGGGGCCTATGAAACATACCTGAATCTTCTTGCCGACCGCTTCAACCCGGAAGCCGCCGGTTCCATCATGTGTCGCACCATGGTGAGTGTTGACT
>JAQUHN010000117.1 GCA_028683555.1 Geobacteraceae bacterium
TTTTTCTGCAGCACCACCAGGGAGTCCGCCAAGGCCGGCAACGCCCCTGCCGTGGCGGAACCTGCCGCTGAACAACCGGCAACGTCCGCCAGGTAGCGGCGGAAGTCCGGAGAAAAACGTGGCGCAGTTCCGGTGGACGAGATATCGCCAAGCACAGCACCCGGTTCCACCGAGGCGAGCTGGTCCCGGTCGCCGAGCAGTAGCAGCCTGCTACGGCAAGGAAGCGCCCGCACCAGCTTTGCCATGAGCGGCAAGGCGACCATGGAAGCCTCGTCGACCACTACGATGTCATACGGCAGCGGATTGTCCCGGTCATGACGGAACCGGCTCGATCCGGGGATTACCCCCAGCAGACGATGCAAAGTTGAGACATCGTCGGGAACCAGATCGCTCACAGCCGTGATTTGCCGAAGCCTGCCCTTTGCCCGCCTGATCGATTCCCGCAGACGGGCTGCCGCCTTACCGGTCGGCGCGGTAAGGGCGACGCGCAGCCGTTCTCCGTTGCCCTGCTCGAGAAGCAGGGCAAGGATCTTCACCACGGTTGTCGTCTTGCCGGTCCCCGGGCCACCGGAGATAACACATAAATGGCTCCACAATGCCGCTGCAGCGGCAATCTTCTGCCAGTCAGGCCCATCCGTCGCCGAGTCGGAGAACAACCGGGAAATACCGCCCTGCACCCGAGCCGTGTCAATGTACTCAGGCCGAGCGGACGCCAGGCCGAGCAGTGCATCGGACAGTTGCCGTTCGTAGGCCCAGTAACGGTAAAGATAAAGACGGTGCTCCTCGTCGAGGATCAGCGGCGCAGATTCACCCGGACGCCCAACCACGCCGGTATCCCGCAGCAGCACCGCGGTGGATACCACCTCACCGGCGGGAACCGCATCAGCCAGGTGCAGACAGATATGGCCCTCGCCGGTGCCGCGGCTCAGTTCCCGCGCCAGCGGTCGCAGGACGTCCGCCCCGCCCTTCGCCTGACGACAAAGGAAATCCGCAAACACGGTGTCGATGTCCCGGTAAGCAATATTCTCGCTCAGCATCGGCCGTCCTCCTCGCACTCCAGGAGATAGTCGGTCAGCTCCCGTATCAGTTCCTCCGGAGGGAGGTCGAAATAGACGCCGTTGCCGGACCGGGCAGGATCGATACCCCGCAGGAACAGGTAGAGGGAACCACCGAAATGGGTTGCATAGCGGTAGTCCGGATCACGCCGTTCCAGGTAACGGTTCAGGGCAACGGTGTAGAGCAGGTACTGGAGATAGTAGAGCTTGCTCTCCATGACAACCGCCAACCGGTCGGGAGAATACTCATCCGGACGGTTGCCGAGATGGTTGGATTTCCAGTCGAGCAGGTAATACTTCCCCCCCTGGCGGAACACCAGGTCCATGAAACCTCGCACCATGCCGCGGACCCGTCCGAAAGAGAGCCGCTCGACAACCCCGGTCAGGTCCGTAGCGGCGTTTTTGCCGTTCCAGCGTGACAGAATCTTAGCCAGCTGTTTCGACTCGACTAAAGCCAGCGGAAAGAAGAATTCCATCTCGGCAATACGATCGCGATGGGTGAGCTCGCCGAGCCGAACGGTGCCGCCGGCAACCGGAAGTGGTGTCGCCAGCACATTCCTCACCAACTGACAGACCGGTTCCTGCCAGGAGCGGTCGAAACCGTGCCGTACCAGCAGACTCGTCACCAGTTCTGCCATGGAACCGTCGTGCAGCGCGGCGAAATCAAGCTGCTCGAAAACGGCGTGAAAGAAAAGGCCCGCCGCGGTCCCGCGGGGAAATGCAAACAGTGATTCTGGCAGAACCGGAACCGGTTCGCCCCCGGCTTCAGCCGGCGCCGGCCCGCTGACCGGTTCCTGGTCACGGTCCGGCAATTCGGCGGTTTCACGGTGGCCGGCGGCAAACGAAGTGAAGCTTGCCACACGCCAATCCGTTTCGATGACCCCGGCAAACGGCACAAACTCCGGCAAGGATTGCGCAGCAGCGGAAAATTCTCCGGTCGCGCCGAGCGGTTCGGGATCGACCGTCACCATCAAACTGGCCGGACTTTCCTGCGCAACGCTTTCCAGGCGTTCCACCAGCGCCGTATCGGAAATATCCTGCATGACGCCGGACAGCCGCGCCACGGCATCCCGCACCTCTTCATCGGGATAGTGGAGCAGATAGGCCGGTGCCGAGGTCTCGGCATGGCGGAACCGGCCCCACACCAGGTAACAACGGTACTTGGCCCGCGTAAGAGCAACATAGAGAAGCCGCACGTTCTCGGCAAGGGCCTCATTGTTCGCCGCGACCCGGTGCCGCTCAAAGTCATCGGAGCCGAAATCCACCACCATGCGGAAACCGTCATGACAGACAACGGTATCTTCATCATCGAACACCCCGCCCCAGGAAAAAGGGCAGAAAACTATCGGGTACTCCAGCCCCTTGCTGACATGGATGGTGACAATCCGGACCGCCTTTTCGTCGGACTCGAGCCGGATCTGGAATTCCTCGTTCTCCGGCGGCTGGCTGACCCGCTCGCCGAACCAGGCGCACAGGGCGTCAATACCCAGCTTGCCGGCTATTGCGGCCTGGTGAATGACCTCGCCGCAATGGAGGATATTGGTCAGGCGACGCTCGCCGTCGGCACGGGACAGAAGCCGTTCTCTCACCCCCTGCCGTGACAACAGAGCCCGGAAAAACACCATAAAACCCCGTTCCCGCCACATTTCGTGATACTCGCTGAAGGCAGCAAGCTGTTCCTCCCAGGCAAGATCATCGTCGAGCAGCGCTGCGATCCGGTTGCCCGACAGGCCGAACAGGGAAGTCGCAAGGGCGCTGCGCACCGTTGCTTCGCGGGACGGCTCGGCAACCGCTGCCAGCACCCGGTAGATCTCGCGTACTTCGTTCGTGGTGAAAAGACTGGCAGTACTCTGGACCACGGACGGGATACTGCAGGCCCGCAAAGCCTCCTGGACAAGCGCTGCCTGGTCATGGCTGCGAACGATAACCGCGATATCTTCGGGGAGAATCCCACGGCCATCCAGTTGCGCCCTGTTGCAGCGGCCGTCCGCCAGCAGTCCGGAAATCTCCTCGGCCAGCATGCGGACGATCCGCTGTTTTGCCGTGCCGATGCCGATCAGTTTCCCATCCCCTTCGCCCCGACCCAAAAACCAGACCTGCAGCGGTGCCGGATCGCGCCCTTCAAGCAACAGGGGCCGCGTCTCCCGGGCCGCTTCGACAGCGGGATAGCCGATGGCGGAAAAGAGGAACGGGCGCTGTTGCTGCTGCCGAAAGAGAACGTTCAACGCGTCGACCATCTCCGGCGATGAGCGCCAGTTTCGATCCATGGTGAAGCGGTTGCCTTCCGGCACATCCTCCTTGGCCTCCAGGTAGGCAAAGATGTCCGCGCCGCGGAAACTGTAAATCGCCTGTTTCGGGTCGCCAATGAGGAACAGCGGGCCGGCGCCGGCCGTGAAAATCAACCGGAAAATCCGGTATTGCACCGGGTCGGTATCCTGGAATTCATCGATCAGGGCAGCCTGGTAGCGCTCCCGCAGGCGTGCCGCAAGATCGTCACCGGAAGGGCCTGCCAAGGCACGATAAAGATCGGTGAGGAGGTCATCGTAGCAACGGATATTTCGTTCCTCTTTCAGCTGGGCAAGGCGCCGCCGGGCAAAACGGAACAGGCTGCCCTTGAGGGCGACAAAGCGTAAATCCACCAGGCGCAACAGCTCTTCGCAGCGATCGAAGAACTGGTGGCGGGGCGGTTCTTCACGCTTCAATGCCTGGGCAGTGATGAAACGGGTCGAAAACTTCTCGATTCCGGCGAACAGCTCGAACGGGTTTCCTCCGGCCAGATAGGCATCCATCGCCACCAGAAGTCCCGCAACGAGATCCGCCCGGTAATTGTCCTTCGATCTGCTCAACCCCTTGTGCATCAAAAGCAGTTCTTCAAGTTGCGCCTTATGTTCATGCCACAGCGCAACCAGGGAATCATAGACGGAATGACTGTCAGCGGCGATGCTCGCCACCTGCCCGCTGTCGAACAGCGGCATGACTTCGAGATCGGGATTGGCCAGCTTGCCGCGGAGGAAACGGCCCATCTCGGCGTGAAGCCATTTCTTGCGCATGACGGTTGCCAGCAGCGGTGCCTCGTCACCGAAGAAATTGGCCCGCCAGAAATCATCGACGATTTCCCGGATGAGCGGACCCTGGTCGGTCACCAATTCGGTATCATAGAGCGAACCGCTCTCGAAGGCATTCTCCTGGAGGGCCCGGGAACAGAAGCCGTGAATGGTGGAAATGGCCGCGCAGTCGAAGGTGCGCAGGGCGAGTTCGAGCCGCTGGTGCGCGGTGTCACGGCCGGGCCACCAGGGGTTTCCACCCTGCAGCAGGGCAGCGGTAAACTCGTCGCCCGGTGCCGTGCCGCACAGGTAGTCCCTGGCTGTTCTCAAGCGCTCCCGGATACGGCCCTTCAACTCCTTGGTCGCCGCTTCGGTAAAAGTCACCACCAGCAGGTTCTCGGGCAGCAGGCCCTGCTCCACCACAAGGCGAAGATAAAGGCAGGTAATGGCAAAGGTCTTGCCGGTACCGGCACTCGCCTCGATGAGGTTGCGTCCCGCCAGTTCAATGGTGAGGTTGTCGTAAATTTCCATAATCACCGTAACGTTGTACAGAGGTAAGACTGCGGCAAAAAACGCCTGTCAGGTGCAGGCTTCCGCCAGCCGCTAAGATTCATCCCTCGCAATGCCGCAGCAGCGGTTCGAGGATTGTCCGTGTCACCCGCTCGAATTCGCCGTCCAAGGGATCGGCATCGCCGAAGCAGAGCCGGTAATACGGATCATCACCCTCGGGAAAATAGTCGCCGCGCCAGACGTTCCGGGCGCTGCCCAGCTCCCACTTCTTAGCATAGGCAAAGGAGGACCTGGGAAAAAACTTCAGCGGTTGCCGCAAGCCTGACCAGTAGAAATCCAGCAGCAGCCGGAGGCAGGCTCCGCTCTCCTCAACCGGCAAGAGACGCAGGGCACCGTCAGTCGTCGCCAGAACGCTGCGGATCGGATAGCGCTCGGCATGGAGCTCGTTAAGCAGCAGGTGCTCGATCCAAAGGCGCATCTGGTCACGGCCGGAACGCTTGGCGCAACGACTGCGCAGCAACTGATCGGACCAAATTCCGGAAAGCCGCCCGGAAACCCTGAACTCCCCTACCCTGACATCCAGATCAAGGGGCTCGAGCGGCGGCAGGTCGCCGGTCAGGGCACGAATCCCGGTGGCAAACTGCGTCACCTGCTCCTGCAACCCGCGAAACAGCAACTCTCCCTGGCGGGCAGGGGGCAGAATCCCCTGGGCCCGGGTCAGGTCCAGCAGTTCATCGGTAGTCCGCCCCGCCAGCAGCAAGTCGAGCATTCGACACCGGACCTGGTACGCATCGAGGGCATCGAGGCCGAAGGACTCCCGGTCCTCGAGCGGCGGCGTCAGTTCATCGAGCCGCAGGCCGATTCGGCTACGGAGGAGATACTTTACCGGATTATCGAAAAACGCCAGCAGGTTGCCGAGCGAGATCTGCCGCAGCTCTTCAGCCGGCTCCGGCAAGGGTTCGGCCAGGAACGGCGTTTCCGGGCGCGCTCCCTGCAGGAGGGATTGAACCGCCCGGAAATTCTCGCCGGAGAAGCTGGTAAGCTCCCCGTTACCGGAGAAATAAGCCGGGCTGAAAGGTTGCAGGCGATGCCGGGTTACGAGTGATGCGGGAAAGGAATCGGAACCATCGCTGAAACGGCTTGCCAGGTATTCCTGCAGCTCATCCACCAGCACCGACGGCGGAAGCGGGGCATTGTCCCGGATACTTTGCCCGGTATAGCTGATAAAAAACCTTTCGCGAGCCGAGAGGAGTGCCTCGAGAAAAAGATAGCGGTCCTCGTCCCGTAAGGAACGGTCGCCCCGCCGACCTTCCCGGGCGATCAGGTCGAAGCCGACCGGCCTGGTTTGGCGGGGGAACCCGCCGTCATTCATGCCGAGCAGGGCAATGACCCGAAAAGGAATACTCCGCATCGGCAGCATGGCGCAGAACGTCACCCCGCCGGTCATGAAGCCGAGCCCCCGTTCCTGCCGATCGATCCCCTCCCGAAGCCAGGAGCGGAATACCGGCAGAGCCACCGCTTCAGTGAAACCGGTACGCTCCGGCAGCGCCCGCAGGTCATCCAACAACGCATTGAGGAAGGAGAATTCGTGCGACTCCTGCTCGTTCGGCACAAAGAAATCAGCAAAAATCTCCCGGCAGAACGTTTCCCATTCCGGAAGGGTGCGCGGCCGGTCGAGCCTTTCCACGAGCGAAGCAAGCATCTCGACGAAGCGGACCAGCCTGCCGGCAACGTGGGGATTATCTCCTTCCATGTTGTCGTAGGGAAAAACGCCACCAATTAACCCCACGTCTTCGGGCATGGCATAGCCCAGCAGGAGGCGGTCGAGCCCGGCACGCCAGCTGTTTTCCCGATAGGGGGGAAACCCTTCCCGTTCCCGCTCGGCCTCGTCCAGCCCCCAGCGTACCCGCATGTCTTCAAGCCAGGAGCGGAGCAGGTCGAGATCGGCGGCGGCAAAACCGAACGCGGCGGATACAGCGGGAAACGTCAAAATATCCAGCACCCTGGTGACCGGAAAGCGTTTCCCCGGCAGGTCGAAAATGGCCAGCAGCGCTTCGGACAGCCGTCCTTCGGTGCGAATGCTGCGGTCGGCGATGGAATAGGGAATCCTCGCGGCAGAATCCGGGTTGCCCTCGAAGACTGCCGATATATAGGGTGCGTAGATCTCGATATCCGGGGCCATGACCAGGATGTCGCGGGGATTCAGGTCATCCATTGCGGAAAACATCCCCAGCAGCGCATCATGGAGCACCTCCACTTCCCGCAGTGGGCTGTGGCAGGAGTGAATCCGTAGCGAAGGGTCACCCGGCATGACGGAATGCTTCTCCCGGCCGGCATCCTCGGCCCCCTCCAGGTGGAGGATATCGTTTTGCAGCAGTTCCAGGAGGTTTTTCCCCGCAGTCTGCCGGTACAGGTCCTCAGCCCCACCGGAAGCCGCACTGTAATCGACGATCATCTCCGAAAAATCCCGAGCCAGCCTCCCCAGGGAAGCCAGCAACGGGTTTCCTTCGATGCGATGCAGCCGGTCCTCCGGCGCAAGACGCACCAGGCTCCGGGCGGGCAGTATGTCGGCCCAGTACTCACGACAGGGGCTCATGACGAACAGGTTCACGTGGATATAGGAGGAGACCGCCACCAGGAAATCGAAATGGAACTGCGGCAGGTATGAGATACCGAACACCGTTAGCCGGTCGGGAAAGCGCCCCGTGTCGCCTCTGCCGTCAGCAAGCGCACGAAAAAAACGGTTCTTCATCTCGGCGCGATGGAGGTTGCCGGTCTCGGCCACCAGGGCCCGCCACAATACCGCCTGCCAGTGGTTTTCCTTGCCGTTTTCCCACTCTTCCAGTAGATCGCCCCGGAACAGCGTGTACTGATCATAGGTATCCGCAATCTTGCCGGCCAACTGATACAGCTTGAGGTCGCTGTTGCCATCGGTGAGATAGCCCCGCAGTCCGGCAAAAACAGGGTTCTCAAGCTGACCGGGAAGAATCCGCAGAATGCGCCACAGCATCAGTGCCGGGTCAAAGGGCGAGGTATCGGCGGTTTCCCCGACCACTTCGCGGAAAAGATCCCGGATACATTTGTTCGGAAAGGGATACTGGCAGTTGGCCCAGACACCGAAGCGCTTCGCCAGTTCCATGGCCAGCCAGCGCTGCATCCCCTTGCTCTGCACGACGATGATCTCGGGCACAAAGGGATCGGCAGGGCAGGCCACCGTTTCGGCAAGTGACGCCACCAGAAGTTCCATCCTGTTGCTGGTATAGATATTCAGGGCCATGGGAGCCTTTCCCGGCATCCGCGCTCCGGATGGAAAAGGAATGACAAATCAACTGAAAGGGACATCGAAAGAATATACCGTAAAAACCAATGGAACGATAGTATCCCATTGGCAAACCATCTTGCCGTCATACGCTACCATTGCAAGATGTCACAATACGTCGCAACAACAAGGAACAAAATAAACAAGGGGTCAGACCACGCGGCCCGACCCCTTGCCAATAAACGGTATGGAAAATGTTCATGGATATGCGCGACCAGCAGAAAGCTTGGGTAACGGTAGCGGCAGGAATTATTTCACTTACTCTCTGATCGCCCGGGCAACGATTTCCACGACTTCGTTGCGGATGAAGGGTTTCAGGATCACATCGCGGGCGCCAATGGCGAGGGCGGCCTTGACATCCTCGTCATAGCCCAGCCCGCTGCAGATCAGCACCTTGGCCTTGGGATTCAAGGATAGAATATCCTGGGTGGCATCGAATCCGTTTTTTCGTGGCATATAAATATCGAGGATACTTACATCGGGTCGGTGCAGGCTGTATTTCTCGACTGCCTCGACACCGTCGGCAGCCTCTGCCACCACGGTAAATCCTTCTTCAACAAGGATGTTGCCGAGCAGCTTTCTGAAGAACAGTTCATCATCGACTATCATTACCGTTTTGGAGACTTGAGCAGGATTGTTGTTCATGGTGTTGGCCTCCCCCTTGACGGAGCAGCGTCAGCAGGTCCATTCACTGTAACATCGCAGCGTATTTTTCTGACATCTTAAGGAAAAATTTATTTTTTTCAAGATATTAATGCAGCACTCGGGCGCAAGCCACTGCCACCAGACAGCACGATCGACACACCTGCAGCGGCAGGCCCAGCTCAACCACCTGAAATCATATGCATACCAACCATTTTTCGCAATATGACACCCAGCGGACCACATCGGCCCCGACACTGTCAAAAAAGGCAACTCAAGCAACAACACAACACCCGGCGTCAGGACAGTCTTTCCAACAGTGACACAACCTTGTTCGAATACAAACGAAAAGCCCGGCCTGTTACGCCGACAAACTCATTCTTCTGCCGGCTGTAGACATCTATGGCAAGATCGGGGCACATTACCGCGCACTGGGTGCAGCCGACACACTTCTCTTGCGATGGCAACACTGCGAATGAACTGACAAATTCGTCACTGACTTGCTCCAGCTCCAGAAGCATTCTGGGGCAGGCGGTAGTACAAATACCGCAGCCCTTGCACCTGGACCGGTCAATTTCGATCCTGGCAAACATGGCAAACCCTCTTTTCCTTCAATAGACAGCATGACCAACGGCAGAGGCACCGTGGCTCGCTGAACAATACGGTACGGCAAATAATAGTGATTCTGAATAATAAGAACGGCAATAAAAATCCGGAGGAACAGCACACAGGAATCTGCCGACAAGCGAAGCTCTTTGTATCCGGAGAGAAAACCCTACCCTATTCGGGCAAGGTTGTCAAAGCGACCAGCCACAATTACCAACCGGATTGCGCTCAAACCGGGCAGACGATTCCCTCGGACAAGGCGAATTCCAGGAACTCTTGCACCTGTTCAAGAGGAATTGCCAGGTCCGCGGCAATGCAGCCGGCCGCTGTAGCGCCATCCAGCCTTTGCAGCAGACGGTAGTACGGCTCGGCCAGCGATTCGGTTACAACCTGGCCGGAATGGGGGTAGATGGCGGCAAAGGAAGCGCTACGCTGCAGCGTGCTGCAGAGGTACGGCAGGTCGGGTTCTCCCGCCTCCAGCAGGTCCAGTATTTCATAGCTGAAGGTTGCCAGACGGGTCGATGGCGCTACCGCCAGGGCGCTGCGAAGAACGTCAATCCGGACCAATTCCCGCCGAGAGGGAATACATGGAGGAACCGCAAGCAAGGCCGCTGCATACTGGTAGTGATAATCAACCAGATCCAGGGCTGCCGCCAGCAGACGCTTCACCTTGCGCCGAACGAAAATTTCCGCCAAAAATTCCCGCTGCAGCAGATGGATATCCTCATCCCGATAGTCCTGCTCGGTACACTCCTTTCCCCCCTTGTGCATCAGCCAGCAGGAGAATTCCTCCAGAAAAACCGCCGGACTGATGCGCAACGCCACCACAATGCCATTGAACCAGGCCACGGCCTTGCCGCGGCTGTAGAAGATATCGCAGGCGTCAGCCAGCCGTTTTGCGGCAAGCAGTGCGGCAGCAGGAAAGGTCGGAGACTCAAGGAGAGTATAGGGAGGTGACGGCAGATACCGCAACTGCAGCTCAGCAGCCCGGGCGGCCAGCACGGTGCCTGGCAGCACCGCCAGCGGGAAGATGGCAAGACTGTTGGGATAAAGGGAGAGCGCGAAATCAAGCGTCTCACGGAAACGGGCCAGGCTGTCGCCAGGCAGGCCGTAGATCAGGTCGAAGCCGAACACGACCCCCTCCCGGTTAAGAAGCCCGATCTGTTCGGCAAAAGCACGCCGGTTCAGGGGGCGTCGCACAGCGCGGGAGACCTCGGCATCGGCCGTCTGCAGTCCAATCTGCAACGAACAGATCATGCCGCCGAACAGACGGGCCTGTTCAGCGTCGAGCAGTTCGGCGCGAGCCTCGAAGTGAAAGTGGATATGTTTTGCCTTTTTCCGCAGCAGGCGCAATAAAGCCTTGGCGCGCCCGACGTCCAGGTTGAAGGTAGAGTCGAGCACCACAACCTGGTTCGCACCATGGCGAAGGAGGTGATCCAGTTCCGCCTCCAACCGCTCCAGCGGATAGCGCCGTACGCTTCGGCCGCCCATACCGTCAAAGCAGAAATCGCAGCCGAAAGAACAGCCCCGTGACAGCTGCCAGAGCACGCCGCCCGGGATAAAAGCATCCAGCACCCCCGACAGGTAGGGCGAAGGGAGCGAGCCGAGATCGGCAACCGGCTCCCGTCTGACCAGCTCGATTGCCGCCCCCTTGCGCCGGGCCACCCCGGCAACGCCATCCAGCGAAGCACCTGCGACAAGGCGGTCCACCACCTCGCAAAGGGTAACCTCTCCCTCCCCCACCACCAGGAAATCAACGACGCTGGCACTCGCCAGTATCCCGGCAGGGTCGGCGGTTGCTTCCGGCCCACCAGCGAAGATTGACAGGCAAGACGCTTGCGAGCGTAACCTTTCTGCAACGGAAAAGCACTCGTCCAGGTTCCAGGCATATAGCGAAAAGCCCACCAGGTCAGGTTGGGTCGCCAGGATGGCACGACAGATGTCATCAGGGGAATCGCCGCAGAAGAACTCGGCGAAGGTGACCGTCACCGGCCGGTCCTCGAGGGAGGCCTTGAGGCAAGCTGCCGCGAGGGGCACCGCCTGCGGTGAGCGGAAGGCATGAATGGTTACCAGAGTGAGATGCATGGAAACTCTTTTGGTCCGACAGGTTAGCGAGGCGCCCTACCCTTCCCGTACCGAGAAGCGGGCATACGCATCGATCCGGTTTACTTCGACGGAAGCGGTAGTGCCGCCCGGATAGATCTCCTCCGCCAGGTACGCCAACTCATCGGCCTCACGATCGCGGGGAACGTTCACCCACCAGCCTTTGGTACCCCCTCGGGAGCCGTCGTTCCAGCGATAGCCGCGCTGCTTCAGAATATCCTTTTTGTCGAACGGCGCGCCGACCGCGCAGATCCTTGACGTCACCCCCGCCGACGCCTCCAGCAGGGCCCCGAAGATGGAACTTTCGGAAACCGGCAACTGACCCAACAGCAGCCCCAGCACTCCCTCGGCATCGGCCAGGGCCCGATGGGCATTGATGCAATAGCCGCCGCATGTGTAGAGCAGG
>JAQUHN010000118.1 GCA_028683555.1 Geobacteraceae bacterium
GATAAACGATAATGCTAAACCATTCGCGAGAATGGGGCGGAAAGCCTACAGGGTCTCACTGAAACAGCCGGGTTGCCGAAACATCACATGATATTCGGCCCCGGTTTTTTTGTGTCAAAATGCGGAAATTGTAATTTTTATCGTTGAGAAAGGTACCCATTTATCCATGTGTCGAATCCTTGACCTGTCACTCTTATGCACCTGGTTTCGTCTTCTAGCTCTATGTCTCTTCATCTTGTCTCTCCAGGGATGTGCTGCATTGAAAGGTTTGCAGGAAAAATCATGGCTTTTTCCCGGCCATCCTGAAAAGGAGATCGAACGAAATGAGTTCCCGGTTGCAAACGGAGATGACGTCATTGGCCGGCTGGCTGTCATCAGGCTTGAAGAGGGCGATACGCTACCAGATGTCGCGAGACACTTCAGCCTGGGGGTCAATGCAATCAGTGCCGCTAATCCGGGGGTTGATGTTTGGGTGCCTGAGGCCGGAGAGCGTGTCACCTTGCCGCTATGTTTTATCCTGCCGGACGCACCCAGAAAAGGTGTCGTGATCAACCTGGCCACCATGAGGCTTTTTGAGTATAAGCAAAACAGTACGTCGCTGGTGGTGTCGACTTACCCGGTTGGTGTCGGTGCCGAGGATCGACCGTCGCCCATGGGGCAAATGTATGTGGCGCGCAAGGCGGCTCAGCCGACCTGGCATGTGCCGGCCTCGATCGCAGCGGATCATCGAAAAAAGGGAGATATCCTCCCCGCTGCAGTTCCGCCAGGGCCTGATAATCCCTTGGGAGAGTATGCGCTGTATTTGAGCAGATCGGGTTACCTGATGCATGGCACAAACAAGCCGGCCAGCATCGGACTCAGGGCAACCAATGGCTGCATCAGGCTTTATCCGGAAGATGTGAAGAGACTTTACAAAGACACTCCGGTTAAGACATCGGTACGTATTGTTAACCAGCCATATCTGCTGGGCCAGCGTAATGGAGAACTTTTCCTGGAGGTTCATGTGCCTCCGGAAGGCCTGGCTGCCGTAGAATTTGACAGTATCTCTGAAAAATTGAGAAAAATTGAAAAGGACTCGGGGCGCACTCTCGACTGGAGCAAAGTCAAGAAAGTGCGGACCGAGGCCCGCGGGATTCCCGTTCCCATCTTCGAGCTCCGTCAAGGAAGCGAAAGTGAGATTCCGGGCCCCATAAGAGTCGAACACCCGGACACGTTGTACGGCAAACCGGAAATACCTGAACTGGAACTGGATGCCTGGTATGTTTTGGCTGCCGATGTGTCCGACGAGATCGATGCCAAGAGGATTGCCGCCATTATCAATCACCAGGGCCCCCCAATCCCGGCCAGGGTGATATCCAGGAGCAATGGCTACCGTGTTATCGCCGGTCCTTTCAATGATGAACGTGAGGCCGAAAAAGCAGCCAAACGCTTGAAGATTGACTTGGAAATTGACGGGATAGTGATCGAACCTGTCAGGAAGGGATAGTCGTTGCCACTTCCCGGCACGGTAACCTGAACAGAAAGGAGGTGATTAGAGATGAAGAAAAGTCTTTTACTCATTGCAATGATGCTGGTTCTCCCTATTATGCTGATTGGTTGTGCAACCTCCGGTGAGCTCGAGAAGGTGCAGGCGCAACAAAAACTGATTGATGCAAAGGCCGATCAGGCATTGCAGGATGCGCAAGCTGCCAAGGCTGCAGCCGATGCAGCCAAGGTACAGGCAGATGATGCCGCAGCTCGCGCTGCAGATGCTGAAAAGGCAGCATTGGAAAGAGAACGTATCGCCAATGAAAAGGCGGAAAGAGCAGACGCGGCCTTCCAGAAATCGATGAGAAAGTAGGTCGATTGTAAGGGGTCGGTTAACTTTACCCCTGTGTTACGGATACAGAAGTGGCAGGGTCTCAAAACCCTGCCATTTCTGTATCCCTGATTCAAGTTCGTTTGGACCATTCGATCTTGAAAAAGCAGTCAGCAACAGAGGACCCAGGGGCAAAGCAATGATGTTCTGAAATCAGGACCATCATCTGCGAGGATATCGCGAACTTTTGAATAGTTGTTTGATTCCTCGGTGCTATCCTCGCCTTTGCCAAGGCTACGGCGCACAGCTGTGTTCTTGGCGAAATATGCCGTTTCAAATTCAGATATTTACCTGGTAAGCCGGATACGTACAAGATAGTAATTATGTTTTTGCCGAGGGGTGAGAGGATGAGGGCGTTGAGAATCTTTCAAATTGGAGTGACTGACAGGTTTATGCCGTTTTTGGCTAAAAAGCGGAGCAGGGTGGGTGAGCGTCATGGTCTTTTCTTTTTCTGCATTATACTGATCCCGATCCTGCTCTCCGGGTGCAGTCACTTAACGGGAGGTTTTTCGCCCACGTCAACCATCAAAGAAGCGAATGATTTATTCAGTCAGGGATGCTACGAGGCCTCTCTGGCCAAATATGAGCAGATTGTAAATAAATTTCCTTCGACGAACGACAGGGTGCTGTTCGAGATGGGAATTATTTATGCGCATCCGAAGAATCAGCATAAAGATTATAAGAAATCGCTGGATTGTTTTCAGAAGCTCATAAAGGATCATCCTGGGAGTGAGTATCGGCAGAACAGCGAGATGATGATATTCAACATCGCTAATGTCGCTATCAAGGACAAGACGATTGCCATGCAGCAAGCGCAAATTTTGACTCTCCAGCAAGATAACACCAACAAGGGCAATGAGATTGTTGCACTGCAAAAAAAGATTGAGGCGCTTAAAAAAACGGTTTTTGCTTTTGCCCTCCGGAATGGCTCGGTAGACAAGATTGTGATAGAAAAAAAAGCACGACGATTGATGTTGATTTCCACGGGTGAGGTGATAAAAACCTACAAGATTGCCTTGGGTGGTAACCCGATTGGTCCAAAAGAAAGGGAAGGCGATAATAAAACCCCGGAGGGAATTTACTGTATCGATGCAAGAAACAATGACAGTCGCTATCACCGGTCTCTTCATATTTCCTATCCGAACGAGAGGGACAAAAGGCGAGCAAAAGAACTGGGTGTATCTCCGGGCGGAGATATCATGATCCATGGCCTCAAGCAAGGTTTCTCGTGGGTTGGCGATGCTCATACAGAGGTTGACTGGACGAAAGGGTGTATTGCCGTAACAGACGAAGAAGTGGAGGAAATAAACAAGTTGGCGCCAAATGGTACGATTGTCGAGATCAGGCCATAGAAGGCACTCTATTCCTACGGATTATACCCTTCCGGCCGCAGACCCGTGTCCACGGCCTGTCAAAACTAACCCTTCAGACATATACCAAGGGAGGACACTGCAATGAAGCTGGTCAGTCTGCTGGGAAGCCCCCGTGCCAATGGGAATAGTGCCACCATTGTCAAACGTATTGCCGAAACCGCGGTAAAGCTCGGTGCCGAAACCGTTACGTATGAGCTTAACCGTCTCTCGTACCAAGGCTGCCAGGGGTGCTATGCCTGCAAGAAGGGGCTGGAGGAGTGCGTGCTGCAGGACGAGCTTACGGAGGTGCTCGCCGCCGTGCGGGAAGCCGACTGCGTGGTGCTGGCCTCAGGGGTCTACTTTGGGGAAATAACGTCCCAACTGAAGGAAGGCTTCGATCATCTGGCAGCTAACGCGGCAGGATCTGCAGGATTGAGAGCGACTGTGCCCCGGGTAATATGAAAGCAGAAAAGGCGGCCGATTGGCCGACTTTTGAATTAAGTAGACTGTCCGCTGAATTCCCCATACTGTCCCCCGAATTCTCCAATGAGCTTCATTTGGTCATCCGGCTGGGGGTAAAGAATTAACTTTCCCTACCTGCTGCTTTTCTCACTTTTTTCCAATCCAGATTGAACCGTCCGAGGTACTTTCGCAGGCGGTCGGCGTCATTGCTGCTCGTCTTGCCCTGCCTCGAAAGGGCAAACAGTTTCCGTCCCGCCTCGGAAAGGGTTGGAGAGCTTCGGCAGATCCGCACAACTTCAGCAAGCTGGACCCGGTCAAAGAGGTCCAGCCGGGCGGTCGTTTCTTCACCCAGTACCTCCTGCAGCAGCGAACTGCCCGGGTCTGGAACCTCATTCCTCCAGGAAGACCGCAGTCGTTCGAACTCTTGCTCCACAACCTCGACGGTTATACGTCCTGCCGGCGCCAGGGTTGCCATCCGTCGTATTGCACCATTCAGGTCACGGAAATTTGCCGACCACTGTGCTTCGGGGCTTACAGCAAGTGTAAGGAAGCGCTTTCGTGCCTGCTGGTTGAAGGTGATCCGGTTGCCGTTCGTCTCGCTAAAACGCTCCAGCTCGTACTCCAGGTTTGGCTCAATGTCCTCGGGGCGCTCCGACAGCCCGGGCAACGAAAAGGTCCAGAGGTTGATACGCGCCAGCAGATCTGCTCGAAAACGCCCCTTTGCCACTTCCTTCCCAAGGTCGCGATTGGTGCCGCAGAGGAGTTGGAAGTCACTATCGGCTTCGGCATCCGAGCCAAGCGGGAGAAATCGATGTTCCTCGACCGCCCGCAGCAGCATGGCCTGCTCGTCGAGTCCAAGCTCGCCGATCTCATCCAGAAACAGCATCCCTTTGTCCGCGGAGCGCAGCAAGCCCGGCCGATCCTGGAGGGCGCCGGTAAATGCGCCGCGACGGTGGCCGAACAGGGCGGACATGGCACCATCCCCCCGCAGGGTGGCACAGTTTACCTCGACGAATGCACCGGGGATTTGCCGTCGGGCCTTTTTCAGCTCAAAGATGCGGCGGGCCAGTTGGGACTTGCCTGCACCGGTGGGGCCTGTCAGTAGAATCGGATCGATCGAGTTTATGGCGACCCGTTCGATTTGTTCGATCAGGGCATTAAAGCGGGGACTGCGGGTTTCAATGCCGGACTTGAGGAAAGAAATGTCGTCTTTCTTTTCCTGGTTGAAGCGGGTGGCGATCCGGTCGTATTTCGACAGATCGAGATCAATAATGGTGTAGTTGCCCATTACCTTCTTCTCCGGCTGGTTCGAGGGGCCGGTCTGGATCAGCTTGGCCGGAAAGTAGTGGGCCTCGGTCAGAAGGAACAGGCAGATCTGGGCCACGTGCGTACCGGTGGTGATATGCACCAGGTATTCTTCCCGCTCGGTGTCAAAGGAGTACCCTCTGACGAAGTCGTGCAATGCGCCGAAAACCTCCTCGAAATCCCAGGGGTCGCCGAACTCGATACAGTGGGGAACGACTTCGGTCTCCGGCGAGACCTGGTGGATGTCAGCGATAACCCTCTTGAAAAGGGATGCGTACCGGCGTTGGTAGATAAGCTCAAGGCGATGGACGAGGAGCTCTTCGTGCTGGCAGAGAGAAACCGTTGGGCGCCAGCGTTCCCAGCGTTTCGAATCTTTTTCGCTGTCGAGGATCGGACCGAGGAGTCCGATGATCACCTTTTTCTTCATATAAAATCCTATAAAGTTTTATATAATAGTATAATAATTCTTTCTCTTGTCCACGAAAAAAAGCGTGTGGGAAAATTTTCTTCCCGGGAATATCTTGATTTTTTAAGGTGTTGGAGGTTTTTTCGGGTAAACTCACTTTGCTGGCACAACACGTGTAATTAAGAAAAGCAGTAGCGCAGCCAAGGTCTGGTCTGTGGCGTATGGTATGACGATGTGCAGGGAGGAAAAACGATGATTATCATTGACGGTTCACAGGGCGAAGGGGGTGGGCAGATCCTGCGGTCGGCCCTGGCCCTTTCCCTGGTCACCGGGAAACCGTTCCGTATAGAAAATATCCGTGCCCGCCGGAAAAAGCCGGGGATCATGCGTCAGCATTTAACCGCGGTGAATGCCGCGGTTGAAGTCGGCTCGGCCCATGTTTCCGGAAGTGCCATCGGGTCACCGGAGCTTACCTTTACACCAACCGCACTACGCTCCGGCGACTACCATTTTGCCGTCGGCACTGCCGGGAGTTGTACTTTGGTACTCCAAACGGTTTTACCGGCCCTGATCCTCGCCGACGGCCCGTCGGAGATTCTACTCGAAGGGGGTACCCACAATCCTGCTGCACCTCCCTTTGATTTCCTGGTCGGCGCCTTTCTGCCGTTGCTGAATCGCATGGGACCATCCGTCAAGGCAAGTCTCGAACGCCCGGGCTTTTATCCGGCCGGTGGTGGCCGTATGCGGGTTACCGTGACACCGGTGCGGAAGCTGGTGCCTCTTCAGCTCCTTCAGCGGGGCCGTGTGGTCACTCAGACCGCCAGGGCAACGGTGGCCCGCTTGCCATACTCCATTGCCGAACGGGAGATTTCTGTAGTGCGGAAGAAATTGGCTTGGGCTGACGACTGTCTGAGTGTCAAAGAAACGCCGGATTCCAGCGGTCCCGGGAATGTCCTGGTGCTTGCCGTGGCAAGCGAGCACGTTACCGAGATTTTTACTGGTTTCGGCGAAAGGGGGGTTAGTGCGGAGACCGTTGCCGGCCGTACTGTCAAGGAGGTGCTTGAATACCTGGACTCGGGTGTCCCTGTCGGGAGGCATTTGGCAGATCAGCTCCTGCTGCCTTTGGCATTGGCCGGAGGCGGAGCGTTCTGCACCCTCTCCCCCACAGCGCATACGGCCACCAACATCGAGGTTCTGCGGCTCTTTCTCGATGTGGATGTGAAGGTGGAGCAGCAGGATGAACAGGTATGGAAAATCTCGGTCGGCGGCAAAGGGTAACCGGTTTCCGGTCATGCAAAGTAAGATGCTGCAGCAATAGAGCAACCTTTGCCACAGAGATCACAGAGACAATGTCTCGGAAAAAATGGTATTTCTCTGTGTACTCTGTGATCTCTGTGGCTAACTATTGACTCTTTATGGATTCATTCAAGGAAGTTCCTATACGAAAGGACATGTTGTCATGAAATACATCGATTCCGAAAGGGTTGTAATAAAGAGCTGGTGCAACGATATCGAAGAGAACGCCCTCGCGCAGGCACGGAACCTGGCTAACCTCCCGTTTGTTTTCCGGCAGGTCTGCCTGATGCCGGATACCCACGAAGGGTACGGTATGCCCATTGGCGGGGTCATTGCTACCCAGGGTGCCGTCGTTCCCAATGCGGTCGGTGTCGATATCGGCTGTGGAATGCTGGCGGTGCAGACCAGCCTGAAAGAGATCGACCAGTCGGCCCTGAAGAGGATACTGGGGATCATGCGCAAGACGATCCCGGTGGGATTCAACCACCACAAGGAATCCCAGGACGAAAGTCTCATGCCGCACATGGAAGATCCCGCCCTGTATCCGGAAGTGAGCCGGCAGTACCGTTCGGCCTGCAAGCAGATCGGTACCCTCGGGGGAGGAAACCACTTCATCGAAGTGCAGAAGGGCTCTGACGGTCATGTCTGGTTCATGATCCACTCCGGAAGCAGAAATATCGGCCTCAAGGTGGCGAGCCGCCACAACCGGATCGCCGTTGACCTCAACGAGCTGTGGCATGTGGCGGTCCCGAAAAAATGGGAATTGGCCTTCCTTCCTTTAGATAGTAAGGAGGCCGCTGAGTATCTGCGGGAGATGCGCTACTGTCTTGAATTTGCCTTGGCAAACCGCCGGCTTATGGCCACCCGGGTTCGCGACGCCTTTCGCGATGAGATCCCGGACGTCACCTTTGTTGAGGAAATCAACATCCATCACAACTATGCCTCAATGGAGAACCATTTTGGGCAAAACGTACTGGTACACCGCAAGGGGGCCACATCGGCACGGGAAGGTGAACTGGGGATCATCCCCGGGTCGCAGGGAACGTCCAGCTACATCGTGCGGGGCAAGGGGAATCCCGACAGTTTCATGAGCTGTTCCCACGGCGCCGGGCGCAAGATGGGACGCCAGGCTGCCATCAGGAATCTCGATCTGGAGGCGGAAAAGAAGGCTCTGGACGAGAAGGGCATCCTGCACGCCCTGCGGGGCAAGAAGGACCTGGAAGAGGCTGCGGGCGCCTACAAGGATATCGACGTGGTCATGGAGGAACAGCGGGATCTCGTCGATATCGTCGTCCGGCTGGAACCGCTGGCGGTCATCAAGGGGTAGTGAAGCACCGAAGACTCCTCAGGTAACGGGGCGTGGTTTTCAGTGGGGAGAAAGATTTAAACAGAAAAGGCGGCCAATTGGCCGCCTTTTGAATCAAGTAAACTGTCACCGGAATTCTGTGCAATTATCTAACATCACCTTAATCTTTTCAGGGTAACCATTCTTCCAATAGTAGCAGGTAGCAGGGTCTACAGAGAAAACATCCTTATTGTCGGTAAGTGCACTTGAACGACATCCTAGGTTACAGCGACCGATATGTTCGCATGTCTTGCACGCAGTATTTCTTTCCAGCAACTCCTTCACCGTAATTGAAACGATTTCCTGTAAATTCGGGTCCTGTAGTGCTTTACCGAGACCGTTATCCAGCACATTGGGCATCTTGTCGTGAACTTCAGTCCCTGTCATGGAAATACAGGGCAACAGTGTACCATCAGGAAGCAGATAGCGGACAAAACGACTCATAGTACACGAAAAGTTTGATAAGAAATCATCGTCGCAGATTCCTTCTGCATTGCCGTACAGTGCCCCTTCAGTACCCGTACTCTTGTTATACGTGTAAAATCCGCCCATGAGAATACCCATGGGGCGCTCCGCGCCAATAAATCCTTTCAGCAGGCCAAGAAAGCAATCGAAAATCTCTGCCGGAGAAATATTTTCCTGATCACAGGTTTCCAGCCATTTACCAACATTCCCTACTGCGGATAATTTCCAGTAATCAACTTTTTTTGATTTCAGGACTTCAAGCGTATCAAGCATCCTGTTGATATTCTTTCTGTAAAGTATCGTTTCGATTTTAACCGGAAAACCGTGATTTCGTATTCTGTCTATAGCCTCAAGTGTCTTTAATTCTGTGCCTTCAATCCCACGGATATCATCGTGACAACCTACACCATCAAAGCTGAGGGAAAACTCGACCTTAACATTGCTCCGTTCATGCTGAGGTGCAAGGACATCCTGAAGTCTTTTCAGGACTGAGTCACTTACAAGCAAACCATTGGTGTAAATTTGCGTTACCCGTATCCTCTTTTCAACAAAGAGGGCCAGTATTTCCCAGATATCCTTTCGTAAAAATGGCTCTCCTCCTGTTATGGATACTTCCATTATTCCCGCATCACTCATCTGATCAACCAGTTGGGTAATCTGGGAAAAATCAAGATCGGAATACTTATTATCCGGGGCACAAAGATAGCAATGTCTGCATTTCAGGTTACACCTGCCGGTAATGGACCAGTGGAGCGCTTTGTGGTAAGAGTTCAATGCTTTCCGGTATTTCTGGTGTTCCTGGAGAGACCTGGGTGCTGTGATTTCCTCAATGACACCGGAGGTCAAAAAGTTGCTGCAGACACTGTGATGGATGTCCAGAATGAAAGGACTGTTACAATCAGTTTTTCCATCACAGATTGACGCCGCGAAAAAAGCTGCACTGTCCAGCGCCATGACTTGTCCGCTGTGCGTGTCTGCCAGTGCAAAGGGGATATCCTGCCAGCCACGCAACTGCCACTGTGGTTTTAATAGATAATATCGAGGGAGCATATCTAGAGCAGGTTCCTTGTTCACCCTCCGCCACCACCAGCTGCGCAGCCACAAACTATCCGTTTCCCGCCGTAATCCAGACTTCCCCCGCCAGCAATAAAACAGGTACAGGTAGCGCTTGCCGGTCCATTGGTAAGTGTACCTGCACCGACGACAACGCAGACACAACATCCGTTGCCGGCTGCAGCCAACAATTTGCCCGGTTGTTCTTTTTTGCTTTTAATCTGTAATTGATAAGCTTCTACATCTTCAAAGGTAAAATCATACCCAGCTTTTTTTGCAATCGGCTTCAAAAGTGAAAAAGCTTTTTTCTGCCTTTCTTTTTCCACATCGTACTTTTGCATTTTGTCGGCAACACTGGTCACTTTGTCCCGCAATTTCTCATCCAAAGCCAGTTGCTCATAAAACTTTCCGACATCTTTTGTCGACATGAATTCCTCCTTTTTATTGATGGTCTGTTTTTGTCAGCTGCAGGTGGGTGCAAAAAAGGTCCCGTGAAAACGCCTCTATTTTCCTTGGTTTTTCATTTATTTCCATTTAAATTTTGGTCCGATCTAAAGGCAACAAACGTATCAACTTGTATATTGTCAATTATGATATTGAAATATATGTTGACCTAAAAGTGGGTCACCCATTAAAAGGCTGCCGTCAAGCGCCAAAAACATACCCTATGCAAGAAAAAGTGATTTTCGCTTGCTGATATTCGTAGCCGGTTACCGTCACCCCATACCATTGCCGTAGTATCATTTGTCTTTACAGTGTCAGCCTTTGCTGCACCAGTCGCCCATCAGGATCTAGGCGTACCGGGAGATGATACATCCAGGTCTCCCTTTCCGCTTGACGAGATTATCCAGGCAGTAATTGTAGCTATTATGATTGATTAGAATCGGTTTACGGTTGTGACCACGACGTGTCACATGACGGAGGCAATTCGGAACATGAGTCATTCGATGCGAGACATTGGGACAATATGCAACAATACTCTCTAATTGGCAACAAGTTAATGTGTTCCCGTTTTCTTTGCATAGAGAATTCCGAAAGATAGAAAATAATTCTGTCTCCTTTTCTCTTTTCTCTTCTGTTTCTCGCCAGCTCGCTTCTTGGGACGGGTCGCGCAGAGGATTCGCAAGACACCTCAAATAATGGTTTACCGGTCACGGTGAGAAGGGTATCATGGGGAAGCATCCACCGTACACAAAGGAGCACTCTCGATGAGGATTATCCTTTGCACGCTCATGGCTATCGTTCTGCTGCTCGCTGCAACCACCGTTGAACCGGCGCAGGCCGTCGAGCTCGAATCGTACAAGGGCACAGTCGTGGACGGCGAGACAGGGCAGCCACTGAAGGGTGCAACCGTGGTCGTTTCCTGGGGAATGGCGACGCCGACACCGGCAGGTGCTGTCGGTGGCTTCCTGTCCGCCGCCATGGACGAAACAGACGATAACGGGACCTACCGTATCCCGGGCCGGACTGTTCCCTTCCCGTTGCCATCGTACGTCGATGGCGTCACTTTTCTGGCATACCAGCCAGGGTATGCCGGTTTTGCCGTGACCGTTTACGACGGGACGGCCGGTGACGAAACGCGACGCATCAGGCTCCGGCGGCTGACGGGATCAGCGGCTGATGGTCGGCTTCACGACGAGTTCGAACACGGGATTTCCCGCATCGATCCGCACGTGGACGAAAGCGACCCCAACCTGATCCCTCAAATGCGCATCGATACACTGGTGAAAGGGGTGCCGGAGCGCGAGGTGCTTCGGGCCAGGAGCGATTGGGAAAGGCTGTTCCGGAGGGAAGAATGATGCGATACTTCTTTGTTCTCGCCGTTCTTCTCTGGTCGGTGACGTCCTGGGGCGCAGGCCTCGACCGGCAGACGCTGGACGTACTGGGGAAGTCCCTGCAAAGGGGAACTACGCGGGAAAAACTGCTGGCCTTGTCGCTGCTGCCGAAACCCGCCTGCCATGCGCCTTCCACGCCGGAGAGCCTTCTGGTTCTGCAGGCCATGGGGGACGCCGACCCTCTGGTGCGGGAAATGGCAACGTACCATGTGCGGAGCGAGATAACCGGCGAGGGAACCATGGCCGACAGGTT